>CANQCX010000061.1 GCA_947591115.1 uncultured Lachnospiraceae bacterium
CGGACTTCGCATTTGGCGATGATATCGCCCGTATCCAGTCCCTCATCCATACGCATAATCGTAACGCCCGTAATCTCATCGCCGTTGATGACCGCCCACTGGATCGGGGACGCTCCCCGATATTTCGGAAGCAGGGAAGCATGTACGTTGATGCAGCCATACTTCGGGAGGTCGAGAACCGCCTTCGGGAGAATCTGTCCGAATGCGGCAACAATGATCAGATCCGGACAAAAGCGTTTTAGATAAGAAATGCTTTCCGGCTCCTTGATCTTTTTCGGCTGAAAAACCGGAATGTTGTGGGAAATTGCGCATTCCTTTACCGGAGGCGCCTGCATGGCTTTTCCCCGTCCTTTCGGCTTATCCGGCTGGGTAACCGCCAAAACCACCTCATGTCCCGCCTTTAGGATTTCTTCCAGCGCCGCCGACGCAAAATCCGGAGTTCCCATAAAAATTACACGCATCATTTACTCATCCTCTTTTTCATAAACAACATCATGCAGGCCGCCCATCACTTTTTCCGTATACATATGGCCGTCCAGATGATCGACCTCATGACAGATGCAGCGCGCCAGCAGTTCGGTGCCTTCGATCTCATGCTCCTGCATTTCCTCGTCCAGATAGCGCGCCCTGACGTGATTCGGTCTCGTTACGCTCCCCGCTTTTCCCGGAAGGCTCAAGCAGCCTTCGTCGCCCGTCTGCTCGCCGGACGTTTCCAAAATGACCGGATTTATCATAACAAGCGGTCCTTCGCCTACGTCAATGACGACCAGCCTCCGCAGAATACCGACCTGAGGCGCCGCCAGTCCCACTCCGTTTGCATCATACATCGTATCGATCATATCGCCGATCAAAGTACGGATTTTGGGAGTGATTTCCGTAATCTCCCTGCATGTTTTCGTAAGTACCGGGTCTCCCTGAACCCGAATGGTTCTTAATGCCATTTTGATAACCTCCTGTTTCAAAATCCGCTCATCGGATTAAAATCAAACTGCAGCTTTACCTCTTTGGAAAATAACTGCTCTTTCTGCTTTTTTTCAATTGCGTCCTTGATCCGGACGAGCAGCCGGTAGTCCGCAGTCTTAAAATAAATGACCTTCCGGTAAAGATCGTTCAGCTTTGCCACCGACGCATCCGCGGGTCCGATCATCCAAAGCTGCGGCGTCTTTTCCCAGCCGTCTAAAAATTCCTTTAATTTTTCGCAGTCCGTCTCCAGCTGCTTTTCGTCAAACGACGTAAGCAGGACGACCAAAAGATTCCAGACCGGAGGATAGGAAAGCAGCTTCCGGTACTCCATCTCCTGCCGGTAAAACGCTTCATAATCCTGCGTCTGCGCCGCGCGGACTGCATAGTGCTGCGGGGCATACGACTGAATCACTACCTGCCCCGGCGTTTTTCCGCGTCCTACGCGTCCCGCCGCCTGCGTCAGAAGCTGAAACGTACGCTCCGCCGCATGAAAGTCACTGGCATACAGCGACAGATCGGCAGCCAGAATCCCCATTAACGTTACATTTGCAAAATCATGCCCTTTGACGATCATCTGCGTCCCGATCAGGATATCCGCCTCATGGCTGCCGAACGCCTGAAGAATCTTTTCGTATCCGTCCTTTTCCCGCGTCGTATCAAAATCCATACGAAGGACGCGCGCGTCCGGAAACCGTTCTTTTACCAGCAGTTCAATTTTCTGCGTACCCGCCTTAAAACCGCTGATATATTTCGAGCTGCACGACGGGCACACATGCGGAACCGGCTCGGTGTAGCCGCAGTAGTGGCATACCATCCTGCCGTCTCCATGCTGGCTCAGCGTCACGTCACAATGCGGACATTTGACCGCTTCTCCGCACGCCCTGCAGGCAACCACTCCCGAAATGCCGCGCCGGTTTAAAAAAAGCATAATCTGCTGCTTTTTGGAAAGCCGTTCCTCCATCAGCTCCTGAAGCCGTCTGCTTAAAATGGAACGGTTCCCGTCCCTTAGTTCTTCCCGCAGATCAACCACCTCGCATTCCGGAAGCGGTTTTTCCTCTACCCGCTGCGTCAGTTCTAAAAGACGGTAAATGCCGCATTGGGCGCGGTAATAGCTTTCTACGGAAGGCGTAGCCGAACCCAGCAGCACGCTTGCGCCGCACAGCCGCGCACGCTCGATCGCCGTCTCCCTTGCATGATAGCGCGGAACCGTCTCGCTCTTATAGGAGGTTTCATGCTCCTCGTCGATGATGATGAGTCCCAGCCTCGCAAACGGGGCAAACAGCGCCGACCTCGGACCGATCATAATGTCAATATCCCCGTTTTTGGCGCGGAGATACTGGTCGTAACGTTCTCCTGCGGAAAGCCGCGAATTCAAAATCGATACCCGATCGCCAAAGCGGTTGTAAAACCGCATGACCGTCTGATACGTCAGGGCGATCTCCGGAATCAGCACGATCGCCTGTCTGCCCTGCTGAATCATATGTGCGATCAGTTCCATGTAGACCTCGGTTTTTCCACTTCCGGTAACCCCTTTTAAAAGATACGTGGTACGCAGACCGCTGTCAAACTCTTTCTGAACAGTGTTTACCACCTCTTTTTGCCGGTCATTCAGCTCTATGTCGTATTTTTTTTGCGCGATCCTGTGAACCGGATTGCGGTATACCTGCTCCGCGTCGATGCGCAGAATGCCAAGCTCCTGCATCCGTTTGATGGCTGCAGGGGAAATATGCAATTTTTGCGTCACAATCGCATAATCCAGAATTTTTTCCTGCATCAGCTCCCGAAGAAGCCTTGCCATCGCCGTTGCATGGCGGTTTTCCAGCAACGCCAACTGCTGCGCGGCTTCCTTCTCAGAAAGCAGCAGTTTGAGAAAACGCCTCTGCTTTTCCTTTGTCCTGCGCCGGATGGGCAGCACCGTCTTCAACGCCTGATTCATGGTGGAACCATAATTCCGCTTCATCCATGACGCAAGCGCGATGAGCTGCGACTCTATGGCAACGCCGTCCTCCGATATGCCAAGCAGCGGACGTATTTTGGAAACCTCGTACTCCGCCTCCTGCGTAAGTTCTACCACATAGCCGTTTATCGTGCGCGTTCCAAAAGGAATCTGAACCTGCATCCCGACTTCCAGCCGCTCCTTTAGCTCCTCCGGAACCCGATACTGAAAGGTCTTATCCAATTTTTCATGAGAAATATCTACGATCACATTGGCGTATACTGCCACGCACTCACCTCAAATTTCCTTCTTGATCTGTTTTATTATATGTTAATTCATACATTTTTACAAGCAGTGCCTTCTCTGCCGCAAAAAAATCTTTCATTCTGTGAATATCGGAAAGCATTTCGGAAATAATAAAAAAGAAATACAACGGTGCAAAAAGAGGAACGGAAATGAATCGGAAAAACTTTTTTATCTGCGGTCTGACCGGCTGGTGCATGGAGATCCTGTTTACCTCCGTCGGAACGATCAGCCGGAGCGATCTGCGGCTTCTGGGACAGACGTCCATCTGGATGTTTCCCATTTACGGAATGGCGGCCTGTATCTGCCCGCTGTACCGTAAAATCAGCCGATGGCCTGTCATCTGCCGCAGCGCGTTATATTCCGTATGCATTATGGGCGGAGAATTTATCAGCGGGAGCATCTTAAAACGATTTTCCCTCTGCCCATGGGATTATACCGGCTCCCGATACAACATCAACGGCATCGTCCGGCTGGACTATATGCCGTTTTGGATGGCGGCAGGCCTTGTCTTCGAACGGCTTCTTTGTGGGCAAGGCGTCCAAAATCATATCTAAAAGAGACAGCGGACGGCTGTCTCTTTCTATTTGTGTCATAGGAAATTCCGCAAACGTCATTTCCTGCGGTTCGGATTGGTATACTTCTCCTCGCAGTATTTACAGCGGTAGACCTCCTTTTTCTCGTCCGTAAGCAAAAAGATCTGATCCAGCTCCTGTTCTACGGAGGTAATGCACCGCGGATTCTTGCACCGGATGACATTTTTGACCTGCTTCGGAAGCGTCAGCGCCCTTTTTTCCACGATAACGCTGCCCTTGATGACATTGACGGTAATGTTGTGGTCGATAAATCCCAGTATATCCAGATCCAGCGCTTCGATCGGACATTCGACTTTGATGATGTCCTTTTTTCCCATTTTGTTGCTCTTGGCATTTTTGATGATCGCCACCGCACAATCCAGCTTGTCCAGCTTTAAGTCGTGATAGATCCGAAGGCTCATGCCCGCCTGAATATGATCAAGTACAAATCCTTCGCTGATCCCGCTAATATTTAACATAAACCGCCTCCTAATCCACCTGAATCCCCAAAAGTGTCAGAATCAAAGCCATCCGCACATAAACGCCGTACTGCGCCTGTTTAAAATACGCGGCGCGCGGATCGCTGTCTACCTCCACAGAAATCTCATTGACGCGCGGCAGCGGATGAAGCACCAGCATATCCTCTTTCGCCAGCTCCATTTTTGCTTTTGTCAGAATATAGTAATCTTTCAGCCGGATATAATCTTCCTCATTAAAAAAGCGCTCTCTCTGCACCCTTGTCATATAAAGCACATCCAGCCGCGTCATAGCGTCCTCCAGACGTTCCACTTCTTCAAACTCCACCTGATTGGCGCGCAGCACATCATCCCTGATATAACTTGGGATCCGGAGTTCTTCCGGAGAAATCAGAACAAAGTGCACATTTTTGTAACGGATCAGCGCATTGATCAGCGAATGCACCGTTCTGCCGAATTTCAGGTCGCCGCACAGTCCGATCGTAATATCGGAAAGCCTTCCCTTTAAAGAGCGGATGGTCAGCAGATCCGTAAGCGTCTGCGTCGGATGCTGATGTCCGCCGTCTCCCGCATTGATTACCGGAATCAGGGATTTCTGGGATGCTACAAGAGCCGCGCCCTCTTTCGGATGACGGATCGCGCAAATATCCGCATAGCAGGATATTACCCGAATGGTATCGGAAACGCTTTCGCCTTTTGCCGCTGAGGAAGAACCGGCTTCCGAAAACCCTAATACGGAACCTCCAAGATTAAGCATTGCCGCCTCGAAGCTTAACCTTGTTCGGGTACTCGGCTCATAAAAACAGGTCGCAAGCTTCTTCCCTGCACATGCATGGGCATATTTGTCTGGGTTCTTCTCAATGTCGTTCGCCAGATCCAAAAGCTTGTCCAGTTCTTCCACCGAGAAATCCAGAGGACTCATCAAATGTCGCATTTTATTCCTCCTCGATCATGCATTTTTTCTATCATATAATAACAGGGCACAGAATTCAAGCAAAAATGCAGTGACAATTTAGGAAAGCTATAGTACAATAAGAAAAACCGCAGGCGGCGAGGTTTTGCAAACGCCTGACCAAAAATGAAAATTTAAAGGAGAACAATCATGCAAGAGGAAAAAGAATTTCAGGATGAGATCATTTATAAAGAACGGAAACGCCTTTTGTTTTTCGGACTTCCCTGGACGTTTGTCAAATATACCGTAACTCCGGAGCTGGTTACGATCAATCAGGGACTGTTCAATACGGTGGAAAACGACTGCTATATGTATAAAATACAGGATGTCCAGCTCAATACTTCGCTGCTGGAGCGTATCTTCGGACTGGGAACCGTCGTCTGCTATACGGGCGATGTTACCCATGCGGAGCTGCAGCTGCAGCACATCCGGCATTCCAAAGATATCAAATCCTATCTGATGCGCACCTCGGAAGAAGCGCGCCTGAAACGCAGAACGCTGAATACGGTTGACATCGGCGCACGCGATCTGGACGATCCCGAAATCTTAAACGAACTGTAAAATAAAGCTCCGTAAAACAAAGAGCAGGCTGCCGGACTAGCAGGGCCGGCAGCAGCAGTTGCAGAGCAGATTCATGCAGACAAGGCTCATGCAGAAGTTCCCGTAATTGGAATACGGCCGCTCATAGCCGCTTCCCATATGCATATACCATGTGCCGCCGTTGTTTAAATACTGCTGGAACCGGCGGTACTCCAAATTGCCCGGCTCCAATGACAGCGCGTGATTGATCTGTTCGATCGCCATCGCGGTATTGCCCGCGCCGGCATGCGCCATCGCGCTGTAATAATACCACCTTCCCTTTCGCTCTCCAAACGGAATATCCTCCAGCACATGCAGCGCCTCCGCGTAGCAGCGGTTGCGGATATAATTGAATGCCGCCTGAAGTCTCGGCGATTCCGCATCCGTTGAGGAACCGTAGCGGTTCCCATAAGAATACTCTCCGCGAAAGCCGCCAAACGGATTATCGTCGTAGCCTCCAAAACTCCCCTGCTGCCGCTCTTTCATGATCTGGTCATACGCCTGCTGCACCTGCTTAAATTTCTCCTCCGCCTGCGCCTTGTTCGGGTTGTTGACATTGGCATCCGGATGATATCTCCGGCTCAGGTTTCGATATGCTTTCTTTATCTCTTCATCCGATGCATTGCGTGATACGCCAAGCACCTGATATGGATCCGTCATGTTTTTACCTTCTTTTTCTTTTTTAGCTGAATATATTCATATTTCGTCCAAACGCCGGAATAGAGTATGTTGCGCAGGATATCCGCATGCTGCAGAATCGGAAGCCGCTCAAAGGATTTTGCGCATTCCGCCATCATGCTGGTCATCATCAGCCTGCAAAGCGTTTCAAAATCCTCTCCGCTGTCCTTTCTGAGCTTTAAAAGAGGATTGTAGGAATGATGCTTTTCATCCTTTTCCACATCCTCATACGCATCCATCAGATAGATGTATTTGCCCATATAAAATCCGAGCGTCTTTAACTCACTATACCACTCGTCCTGTTTCCATGCAAATATTTCTCCGAGCATTCCGCCCGTCAGTCCCGCAACCAGATCGATGTTGCTTTCGTTCGTCTGTTCGTATTCCGATAGGCTTTTCATATAAAGCTCCACCGCATCCGTCTGCCTCGGAAAGCGTCTGCGGATGGTTTCGTAATCCTTGCGGAGCATTCCTGCCATCGTCCGTCTGGTATAGTTCTTTTCATCCTTCCAATCGTCGATCAGGTTGTGATAGGCCAAAACGACATTCATAGCCGCCGCATAATCGGTAATTTCATTGATGAACGCTGTTCGTTTTCGTGTCGGATGCAGTGCGCAGGTAAAACTGCGCGTTTCGTTCTCCGGCTCATACAGTCCGGTCAGCAGAACGATCAAAAATGTCATATCGTAATTCAGAAGCACCTGCCCCTTTTTTCCATAGCTTTCCCTGAGCCTTTGGCAGAGACCGCAATAGTAAGACTGGTAAATCCGTTGATCTTCTTCCGATAATTCTTTGCGATTTACATTGATATATCCAAACATCAGAACCTCCGCAAACACCTATGGTTAAGATTTTCTTACGAATTCTTTCCTGCATTTTGGACAGGTAATGCAGATCTTCCCATGTCCCTTCGGCACTCGGACCTTCTGTTTGCACTGCGGGCATCGGAAAAAGCGGTACACCTTTCGCTGCGCAGCTCTTTTCTTCTTTTTATCCCATGCGACGACCGCGCGGTAACGCAAATTGACATACCGCTGATTTTCCGCATAACGTCTGCTTCGGTTTCTGGATAAAATCCGAAAATACATATGGATCATTCCTGCCAGTCCAAGCAGCGAAAAAATCGGCCACCGGAGCAGCATCGCCAGCAGAAGCAGGATCAGAACCAAGATCGACTCCGCCCGCGCCAGCTCATCCACGCCGTTACGTCCTGCCATAAAACGCATGATTTTTTCTCTCATACAAAAGCCTTCTTTCTTATTTTCCAAATACCTTCGCGCAGTCCTTCAACTGAGCGATAACCGGAATCTGCTGCGGACACGCGCGCTCGCACTGCCCGCACGCAATGCAGTCGGCAGCGCTTCCTGCTCCTGCCACAGCCTTTTCGTATTCCCTGCGTCCTTCTTCCGTCTGTCCCCAGAGCATCTGCCGGTTCCTTGCCGCAAAAATTTCCGGAATCGGAATCTGCCGCGGACAGCCTGCCGTACAGTAATGGCACGCCGTACATGGAATCGACTTCGTTGCATTGAGCGCCTCCTGCGCCTTTCGCACCGTTTCCTGCTCCGCTTCATCCAGACGACGGAATTCTTTCATATAGGATAAATTATCCTTCATCTGCTCCAGATTGGACATTCCGGACAGCACTGTAATGATTCCGTCTAGGGAAGCGGCATAACGGATCGCCCATGACGCAAACGACGCGTCCGGAGCCGCCGTTTTGAAAACTTCCTTTACCGCCTCCGGCGGATTGGCGAGCGCCCCGCCTTTGACCGGCTCCATAACGACAATGGACTTGCCATGTTTTCTGGCAACCTCATAGTTTTCCCTTGCAGTCACATCCGGATTTTCCCAATCGGCGTAATTGAGCTGCAATTGTACGAATTCCGCATCCGAATACTCGGTTAAAAGCTCATCCAGAAGCTCCGGCGCCGCATGGAAAGAAAATCCCCAGTGCCGGATCCGTCCCTTTGCCTTCTGCTCCCTGACAAAATCCCAGATATGATAATCTTCATAGAGTTTATAATTGCCGGCCTGAAGCGCATGAAGCAGGTAATAATCAAAATATCCGGCGTTTGTCCGTTCCAGACTGGTGTAAAACTGCTGCTTCGCCGTCTGCTCATCGTGATGATCGCCGTACCATGCGCAGAGCTTTGTCGCCAGCGTAAAGCTTTCCCTCGGATAGCGGTCGATCAGCGCTTCCTTTGCCGCCCGCTCCGAACCGCCTGCATCATAAGCAAATGCGGTATCAAAATAAGTCTGTCCCGCCGCCATGAACAGATCTACCATTTTCTTTACCTGTTCGATATCGATTTCCCCGTTTTCCAGCTTCGGTAATCTCATCAGGCCAAATCCCAGCTTCGGCGTGTCCGCCCCAAAAAATCGTTCCATATTTTCCTCCGTTTTCCGTTGTCTCTAAAGTTTCTATTTTCTATTATACACAGAACAAAGGATCCGGCAAGCCGGATTCTTCGCGCCCGAGCGGAGGCTTTGTGCATACGATGTATAAAAGAATCTCCGCGACAGTGTTTCCACTGCCCGTCGGAGATTCTTCGTAAGCAGGACGATAAGCCGGGTTATGTCGTTGGGGGTTCATCTATCTAGGATGACTGTTGCCAGCCACCTCAAGCGACCTACCTAAAGCTGGCGGGCCACGTCATTGCTTTGTTTCGGTCTTGCTTCGGATGGGGTTTACATGTGCCCTCCCTGTTACCAGCGAGGCGGTAGTCTCTTACACTGCCATTCCACCCTTACCGGACTGCTCCGGCGGTATATTTCTGTTGCACTTTCCTTAGAGTTTCCTCCACCGGCCGTTAACCGGCATCCTGCCCTGTGAAGCCCGGACTTTCCTCGTCTGCGGTCTTTCGACGCCTGCAGCCGCGAACCCCTGTCCTGCATACGGTAGTTTAACAATCACACGCGAAAAAATCAAGCATAAAATACGCTAAGTGATTGTTCCTATCATAAGATAAATTTAAGCATTCTCCAAATTTACGCTTTGACAAACTTCTGCTCCGGACTTTTCGGTTTATTCGGTATCGTCATTTTCAGTTTGCCGCTTTCTACAAGCGGACT
>CANQCX010000062.1 GCA_947591115.1 uncultured Lachnospiraceae bacterium
AACGCTTTACTTTGGTAAACAGCCGGTAAGCGTTTTCTTCTGTGATCTTTTCGATCTCTTCCGTCGAAATGCCGCGGATCTGCGCTATTTTTTCCGCTACATAAATAAGATTACGGGAATCGTTCCGTTTTCCCCTGTTCGGCTCCGGCGCAAGGTACGGACAATCCGTTTCCAAAAGGATCCGTTCCATCGGGATAACGGCTGCTGTTTCCGCCAGCTTTCGGGCATTGGAAAACGTAATGACTCCGCCGATCCCTATGTAATAACCCATTTCTACAAATTCCATTGCAAGCTCTTTGGAATAGGAATAGCAGTGAATGACGCCGGGGATTGTCTGCGCATTGCATTCTTTCATAACACTCATGGTATCTGCCGCCGCATCGCGGGAATGAATGATAACCGGCAGTCCCATCTCTCTCGCCAGCTCCAGCTGCCGCGCAAACCAGTAACGCTGCTTTTCCTGCCCTTTTGCGTCTTTTTCCCAATGATAATCCAGTCCGATCTCTCCGATCGCCGCTATTTTTTCCCCTTCGGACTGTCCGCGTAGCCACGCGTAGGCATCTTCGCTTAGTCCGCCGATCTCACTGGGATGCACGCCGATTGCCGCGTAAATATCCTTATGCCGCTCGGCAAGCGCAATACTCAGCGCGGAAGAATCTATGGAAGCTCCGACATTGATGATCGGAGAAATCCCTTTTGCGCAAACGTCAGACAGTACGTCCTCCAAATCTTCCCGAAACTGCTCATCGTCATAATGTGCATGTGTCTCAAATATCATAGAAATGTCCTTCTAACATCTGTAATTCTTCCATGTCAATACAGTTCGGAATGGTATTCTTTTCTACGGCTTGCTTGCACGCTTCAAAATCCATCCACATGATACTGTCAATTTCTTCCTTCTGCAGCGTGATCTCCGATTCTTCGAAATCCCGCCACAGCAGAAAGATTCTGCTGATCTGATAGTCTACAAACGGCTCCCCATGGAACTGCGTGCGGATGACCAGCTTCTTTTGTCCGCATTCCACCAATTCTTCGGGATTTACCGTCAGTCCCAGCTCCTCCTTTAATTCCCGCAGGGCGGACGGAATATAATCCACGCCTGCCGGAATGTGTCCGGCGCTGGAAATATCATAGCATCCCGGAAAGGAATCCTTCCACATGCACCGCTTCTGCAGCAGGATCTCAATACGCGCGTTTCTTTTCCGCACAATCCATACATGCGCTGTCCGGTGCGGGATTCCCTCGCGATGCGCCGTTTTCCGATCTACGGTTTTTCCGGTCGGATTTCCGTTGTCGTCTACTACATCAAAAGTTTCCATATGCCACACTCCCGGCTTTTAACAGATTTCCGCTCCGCTCGGCATCGGCTTCTCCGGTGTCAGCAGCGCCAGATTCCCTTCCGCATCCTCCGCGCACAGCAGCATTCCTTCCGAAAGCACTCCTGCCAGCTTTGCAGGCTTTAAGTTTACCAGCACCATTACCTTTTTCCCGACCATTTCTTCCGGCGTGTAGTATTTGCGAATGCCGGATACGATCTGTTTTACCTGACTGCCAATTCGAACCTGCGAACACAGCAGCTTCTTTGATTTTTCGACCGCTTCACAGGCAATGATCTCTCCTACCTGAAACTGCAGCTTTTCAAAATCGTCAAAGGTAATTTCCGGTTTTGCTTCTATATCCACTGCGTTTTCTTCCTCCGCTTGGACATCTCCCAAAAGCTGCTTCTGCTCCGCCTCATATTCCGCGCGCTGTGCTTCCTGAATGGCGGCAACCTTCGGCAGCACCTCTTTTGCATCCAGCCGCGCAAACAAAATCTCCGGATTTTCCGTTACTTTGGTGCCGCTTTCATACAAGCCGAAACGATCCAGAAGATCAAAATCACGAAGCTCTGTCGAAAGCTGCGATACGATCTTTTCTGCGGTCTGCGGCAGGAAGCTGCAAAGCAGGCTTGCTCCGATCGTGATGGATTCGGTCAGATTGTACAGCACCTCCGCCAGACGATCCTGCTTTTCCTCGTCCTTTGCCAAAAGCCATGGCGTTGTTTCGTCAATATATTTGTTGCAGCGGCGGAACAGGGCAAAGACCTCTGTGATCGCGTCCGCCACGCGGAGTTTTTCCATCTTTTCCGCGGTTTTTGCGCGTGCGCCGGTTACAACGGCTTTTAAATCGTCGTCAATGTCCTCTTTTACGCCGGTCGATCTTACCACGCCGCCAAAATATTTATTGCTCATGGACACAGTGCGGTTGACCAGATTGCCCAGAATATTTGCCAGATCCGAGTTGAAACGCTCGATTACCAGCTCCCATGTGATGATCCCGTCATTGTCGAACGGCATCTCATGGAGTACAAAATAACGGGTTGCGTCTACGCCAAACAATTCTACCATATCGTCCGCATAAATGACGTTTCCTTTGGATTTGCTCATTTTCTCCCCGCCCTGCAGCAACCAGGGATGCCCGAATACCTGCTTTGGCAGCGGCAGATCCAGCGCCATCAAAAAAATCGGCCAGTAAATCGTATGGAAACGCACAATATCCTTTCCGATCAGATGCAGATCCGCCGGCCAGTTCTTTAAAAACAATTCGCTTGAGCCGTCCGGATCGTAGCCGATTTTGGTAATATAGTTCGTCAGCGCATCCAGCCATACATAAACCACATGCTTCGGATCAAAATCTACCGGAATTCCCCAACTGAACGAAGTTCGGGAAACGCAGAGATCCTGAAGTCCCGGAAGCAGGAAATTGTTCATCATTTCATTTTTACGCGATACCGGCTGGATAAAATCCGGATGCGTATTGATATATTCGATCAGTCGATCGGCATATTTGCTCATGCGGAAGAAATAGGCTTCTTCTTTCGCCGGTTTTACTTCCCTTCCGCAGTCCGGACATTTTCCGTCTACCAGTTGGGATTCCGTCCAGAACGATTCACATGGGGTGCAGTACAGGCCTTCGTACGCGCCTTTGTAAATATCCCCTTTGTCATAGAGCTTCTTAAAAATCTTCCGAACGCAGCGTTCATGGTCTGCGTCCGTCGTCCGGACAAAATTGTCATACGAAGAATCTACCAGATCCCAGATCCGTTTTACTTCGCCTGCCACACGATCTACATATTCCTTCGGCGTGATTTTGGCAGCCTCGGCTTTTTCCTGAATTTTTTGTCCATGCTCATCGGTTCCTGTCTGGAAATACACGTCGTAGCCTTCCGCTCGTTTATAACGCGCGATTGCATCCGCCAGCACGATCTCATACGTATTTCCGATATGCGGCTTTCCGGATGTATAGGCGATCGCCGTAGTGATATAATACTTTCCCTTTTTGCTCATGTATTCCTGTTCCTCCTAAATATGCCAGTTTTCTGCTATCTGCGCAGCTCGGCTCCGCAGTTTTTGCAATAGCTCGAGCCATCCGCCTGCTTCTGACCGCAGCTCGGGCAGATTACGGCGCCCTGAAGCGTCAGCAGTTCGTCCTTTAAACGCTCCAGCTCCTCCTCCGCCTCGCTGATGGCTGCAAACGCAGTTTCTTCCGGCACTTCTTCGCCCTTGTGCGCATTGTAATAAGCGCGTCCCAGAGCGGCGTACTGCTTATCCAAAAAATTTTCTTTCGTGCGGATGTCCAGCTTGATCTTGGCAGCGGCGGACACTTCCTTTGCCTTTTCCCCGACATCCTTTCCTGCGGTTACCAGTTCCTGTTTTACTTTTTCCAAATCAAAAGCCATGTTTTTTCCCTCTTTCTTTTTATGGACGGTTACAGATATATACCACATATGCCACATAAAGCAGCACCATGATCAATCCCTCCGCCCTTGACAGGCGCTTCCTTGTCCACGCCAGAATCCATACCAGCAGACTGAATGCCAGAAGCACTGCAATATCGATCATGTTATTGACAATAAATGCGATCGGACTGATGGAGGCCGCAATTCCAAGCACCATTAAAATGTTAAAAACATTGGAGCCGATGGCATTGCCAAGCGCCATATCCACTTCGTTTTTGCGCGCCGCTACGACGGAGGTCACAAACTCCGGCAGGGACGTCCCGACGGAAACGATGGTCAGACCGATGAGCGTCTGGCTGATCCCGAATGCGGAGGCGATCGTGCTGGCGCTGTCTACTACCCAGTCTCCGCCCAGCGCAATTCCGATGATGCCGATCACAATATAGAGTATGCAGCGCGGCATGGACAGGATACGGACTTCCTCCTCTCCGACGTTTCCCGCCGCCAGTCCCTCTTTTCGGGATTTTAAGGCTGTGCGTATCATAAGCGTAATAAATCCGGCAAACAGCACTAAAAATATAATACCATCAATTCTGCCAAGTGTCATCCCCAAATAACCAAGTCCGAGTAAAAGAATGGCGCAAAGAACGGAAAACGGAAAATCGCGTTTTAGTGTGATCCGGTCAACGGTTACCGGCGCCAGAACCGCACAGAACCCGATTACCATCATCAGGTTAAAAATATTGGAACCCACGACATTGCTGACTGCCAGCGTATTGTTTCCGACCAGAGAGGCGGTCACGCTGACGGCGGTTTCCGGAAGGCTGGTTCCCATCGCAACAATAGTAAGACCTATGATGATCGAAGGAACCTTAAATTTTTTTGCTACGCTGGAGCTTCCCTCCACAAACAAATCCGCTCCCTTGACCAGACATACAAAACCTACAATAAGAAGAAGTACCGCAAACGGTACGCTTTGAAAAAATTCCTGCATGGTTTTCCCCTCGCTTTTCTAATATCATTTTCTTAATGAATTAATTTTTATTTTGCATGTTTTACCTTATACCTAAAGATACAAATGTATTAAGATAATTGATGAATTGTTCATCTGTACCATCATATTTTCTGTCATTTTCCGGTAACAATAGATCCAAAAAAGTTTCCATAATTCCTTCAAATTCGCGTGTTTCACTCTCATTTTCGCTCATTTTAATATTCCAAGCTAATTGCTCTAGCGCACATTTTTTAAAGCTTTCTCCCCTATTTGTTCCGCGATAATGTAATGCTCTGATAATATCTAAAGAAGCGTTGGAAAGTCGCACTAAATAGCTTTTATCTTTTAACGAATCCGTCATTGTACCAACCATTTATTTAACACCTCCATGACTTTATTTTGCATTTCTACATCATTCAACATGTAACCGGACCTTAAATCATTTAATCGCATTCTATTGATATCCCGATTTATCATTGATGAAAACTCGATCATGTCTTTTGTTATCATTTCATTAGCATTTAGTTGGTCAACAAAAATATTTAAACCAACCAGATCGCCTCTTACGCTTCCCTCTTGTATCATTTCTGTTTCCATGTCAGAATGTACCGCCAGTCCTATATGGACGATCTCCTTGATTACGTCAACATTTGCTTTGATTATATCGCCATTACCGCAAAGTATCACTTGATTATTTTTTATCAACTCTCCAATTGACTGTTTACTGTTTAACAGCATGATCTTCCCCCATAATTTTAATCCGTCTTTTCTTACAACTATATATCGTTCAATTTTTAAAAGGAAATTATCCCCAAATGCTCCAATAAAATTTTAACTCCTAACAGAACTAAAATCAATCCTCCGGCAAATTCCGCTTTATTTTTATATTTATTCCCAAAAATATGCCCGATTACTACTCCAAGCACCGCAATGAAAAAAGTTGTAACCCCGATAATGCTGATCGCTCTCAGGATCGGCATTTCCAGAAATGCAAACGTTATTCCGACGGCGAGCGCGTCAATGCTTGTGGCTACGGCAAGAAGGAGCATTTCCTTATGGTTTATCGGCTGGTCTTCTGCAACGACCGTCTCCTCCTCTTTTAAAAAGGATTCCCGAATCATATTGCCTCCGATCAGCGCCAGCAGCACAAAGGCGATCCAATGATCGATCTGCGTAATATAACGCTGGAACTGAATGCCCAGCAGCCATCCCAGCAGCGGCATCAACGCCTGAAAACCGCCGAAATACAAGCCTATGACGACTGTTTGCTTTTTATTCAGCGTTTTCATGGCAAGGCCTTTGCAGACGGCAACGGCAAACGCATCCATTGCCAGTCCGATACCGATCAGCAAAAGTTCTATCCATGTATTCATGCAATCCCCCCATCCTATGATTGGAAAATTCTTTTTTTACCTTAATAGATGAGCCGCAGTTTGTCAACTAAAACCAAAACCACGATAGCTTTTCTGACACCGTTGTGATAAAATAGGTTCGCGAATACCTAACAAAAATAAAGGAGCTGCTTATGACAAGAAGAGAACGTGAAGTTACCGATTTAAATGAGATCATTTCCATTCTGGATAAATGCAAGATTGTGCATCTTGGTCTTGTGGATCATGGGAAGCCTTATGTTGTCCCTATGAATTACGGTTATACGATGGAGGAGGGACGGCTGACGCTGTATCTGCATGGCGCGGCCAAAGGCTATAAACAGGATGTTATCCATGACAATCCAAACGTCTGCTTTGAAATGGAGTGCGATGTCGTACCGTTCGCCGGAGAGGTTGCCTGCCAGTACGGAATTACCTACCAGTCCATTATCGGACGGGGAACGGCGGAGGTCGTAACGGATATTGCCGAAAAGCAGCGCGCGCTGTCCATCCTGATGAAAACGCAGACGGGCAAGGATTTTACTTTTACGGAAAAAATGGTTTCCATTGTTTCCGTTATTGAGATCCATGTTTCGGAGTATACCGCAAAGCGGCGGCCGCTTCCGGCAGCTCTGCAAAACGTGCAAAATCCCATTGACAAATAATGTTCCTCTTGCCTATAATAGCAATCACAGGCGAAGACGGGAAAGGAGTTTTTATATGACTTTATATGATGAATTAGTCGCCCGCGGTCTGATCGCGCAGGTTACGGACGAAAAAGAAATAAAAGAGCTGATCAATTCCGGAAAGGCTGTTTTTTATATTGGATTTGATCCGACGGCGGACAGCCTCCATGTCGGACATTTTATGGCACTGTGCCTGATGAAGCGTCTGCAGATGGCGGGAAATAAACCAATTGCCCTGATCGGCGGAGGAACCGCCATGATCGGCGATCCATCCGGACGCACCGATATGCGCCAGATGATGACGACGGAGACCATTCAGCACAACGTAGACTGCTTCAAGCAGCAGATGAGCCGTTTCATCGACTTTTCCGACGATAAGGCGCTTTTGGTAAATAACGCGGACTGGCTCATGGATCTCAACTATATCGAGCTGCTTCGTGACGTAGGGCCTCATTTTTCGGTCAACCGTATGCTGACCGCCGAATGTTATAAGCAAAGGATGGAAAAAGGTCTAAGTTTTCTGGAATTTAACTACATGATCATGCAGAGCTTTGATTTTTATACCTTATTCCAAAAATACGGCTGCAACATGCAGTTTGGCGGCGACGATCAGTGGAGCAATATGCTTGGCGGTACGGAGCTGATCCGCAGAAAACTGGGAAAAGACGCTTACGCTATGACCATCAATCTGCTCCTCAATTCCGAGGGAAAGAAAATGGGAAAAACCCAGTCCGGCGCCGTCTGGCTGGATCCGAAGAAAACCTCGCCGTTTGATTTCTTCCAGTACTGGAGAAATGTCGCCGATTCCGATGTGTTAAAATGCATCCGGATGCTGACCTTCCTTCCGTTGGAGGAAATTGATGCAATGGAAAGCTGGGAGGGCGCGCAGCTCAATGAAGCAAAAGAAATCCTTGCATTTGAACTAACGAAGCTTGTACATGGCGAAGAAGAAGCCTCCAAAGCAAGAGAAGCTTCCCACGCACTGTTTGCGGGCGGCGGTTCTTCCGAAAATATGCCGACGATCACGCTGACCGCTCAGGATTTTGCAGAAGGCGATCTGGATATTATGTCTGTTCTGGTAAAAGCGAATCTTGCGGACACCCGTTCCGACGCGCGGCGCGCCGTACAGCAGGGCGGCGTAACCGTTGCCGGCGAAAAAGTAACGGATATCAAAACGTCCTATTCCAGCGGAGATTTTTCCGGAGACGGTTTAATCGTCAAACGCGGAAAGAAAAAATTTGCAAAGCTCATAACCGGATAAAATACCGAAAAACTGCCGCATCTGCTGTGTTTATTTTGCAGATACGGCAGTTTTTTATTCTTCGCGGCCTTCTAACGGATAAAGACTGGTATTGCTCGCTTTGTCGCCGCGGAACCGCAGGCACTGGGCAAGCAATTCTTCAAGATCATCTTCTTCCACGCTTTCCTCCGGACGGCTGTCCACCCTTGCATTATAACGGCGCACCATCTCATCCAGATCCCATGATTTCCTCGGCAAAAACGTCCAGTGGCATCCGCTGCAATGAATAATCGGATTTTTGTTTGTTTCATCGGCAACCAGAGTAACCCTGCTGCTGCCGCATATTGGGCATGTTTCCAATTCTTTTTTTACAATATTCATCGTCGGTCTTCTTTTCTTCCTTTACTTCCTATTCTTTATCGCGGTTCCGTAACGTCGATACGTGTCAATGCTTTCCGCAGCGCATATTCCGCACGCTTGACATCAATTTCGGCGGCGTGATTTCTCAGCCGCTCCTCCGCGCGCTCTTTTGCCGCCTCCGCACGCTGGACGTCGATTTCATCCGGCCACTCTGCAACCTCTGCAAGCAGCGTAACTTTATCGCCCAGAATCTCCGCAAAACCGGCATGAACCGCCGCCAGCTTTTGATCTTCTCCCTCGTGGATGGTAACCACGCCCGGAGCCAGCACCGTCGTCAGCGGAATGTGGTCTTTATACACGCCGATTTCTCCGGCTTCCGTCGTAAACTCGATAAAATCAGCCTGTCCCTGATAAAAAATACGATCCGGCGTAATGATCTCTACCTTAAAAATACGATTTGCATCTGCCATATCCTCACCTCTTACTTCATACGGGCGCGCACTTCATCGATACTTCCCGCATTCAGGAAATGACCTTCCGGTATGTCATCGCATTTCCCCTCCAGAATCTCACGAAAACCGCGGATCGTTTCGGCAATCGGAACATATTTTCCTTCCAGTCCGGTAAACTGTCCCGCTACAAAGAACGGCTGGGATAAAAATCTCTGTACCTTTCTTGCCCGACTGACTACCAGCTTATCATCCTCTGATAATTCATCCATACCAAGAATCGCGATAATATCCTGAAGCTCTTTGTATTTCTGCAGAATTTCCTGAACTCCGCGTGCAACTTCAAAATGTCCCTGACCGACGATACGCGGATCCAGAATACGCGAAGTGGAGGCCAGCGGATCTACCGCCGGATAAATACCAAGCTCTGCGATGGAACGCTCCAATACCGTCGTTGCATCCAAGTGTGCAAACGTTGTTGCCGGAGCCGGATCCGTCAAGTCATCCGCAGGTACATAAACGGCCTGAACGGAGGTAATGGAACCGTTCTTTGTGGAAGTGATACGCTCCTGCAAAGCGCCCATTTCCGTCTGCAGCGTAGGCTGATAACCAACGGCGGACGGCATACGTCCAAGAAGCGCCGACACTTCCGAACCGGCCTGTGTGAAACGGAAAA
>CANQCX010000063.1 GCA_947591115.1 uncultured Lachnospiraceae bacterium
GTTATTTTTGATCCAAAGGAAACGTATGTCATCGACAAGAACCGGTTTGCCTCTAAAGGCAGGAATACTCCGTTTCATGGAAGGAAGGTAACCGGAAGAGTCAAATACACGATCTGCGGGGGACGGATCGTATATGAGGACGGAGTAGAAGGAAGCGTTTTATAAACGCCGTCAAATCAGAAAGGAAAAAATATGATCAACCAATTAATAGAAAAAATCAAAAAAACAGATGCGCCGATCGTCGTAGGACTGGATCCGATGCTTTCCTATGTGCCGGAGCATCTGCAGAAAAAAGTGTTTGCCGAATTCGGCGAGACGCCGGAGGGCGCGGCGGAGGCCATCTGGCAGTTTAACAAAGCGATCGTAGACGCCGTATACGATCTGATACCGGCGGTAAAGCCGCAGATCGCAATGTATGAGCAGTTTGGCGTCGAGGGGATGCGGGCGTTTCAGAAAACAGTGGATTACTGTCAAAAAAAAGGTCTGGTGGTCATCGGAGATGTAAAGCGCGGGGATATCGGCTCTACGTCGGCGGCATATGCGGCAGGCCATCTGGGAACGGTCGCAATCGGCAGCAAGCGTTATCCGGCGTTCCATGAAGACTTTGCAACCGTTAATCCGTATCTGGGCACAGACGGGATCCAGCCGTTTCTGGATGTGTGCAGGGAAGAAAAAAAGGGGATTTTCATTCTGGTCAAAACCTCCAATCCTTCCAGCGGAGAATTTCAGGATCGCCTGATCGACGGCAAGCCGCTGTATGAGCGGGTAGGCGAAAAAGTCGCCGAGTGGGCGGCTTCCTGTATGGGCGACGCCTACAGCTATGTCGGCGCCGTTGTCGGCGCAACCTATCCCAAGCAGGGAAAAGAGCTGCGGAAGATTATGCCAAAATGCATGATCTTGGTGCCGGGGTACGGCGCGCAGGGCGGACAGGGAAAAGATCTGGTTCATTTTTTCAATGAGGACGGTCTGGGCGCGATCATCAATTCTTCGCGCGGCATCATTGCGGCGTACCGGCAGGAGCGCTATCAGGAAAAAGGCATGGGAGCGGAAAATTTTGCGGATGCTTCCCGCGCCGCGGTATTGGATATGAAACAGGATATTGCCCAAGCGCGTCAAATGGCGCAGAAAGATTGAGGAGAGTACGGATGGCACAGAAATTCGAGGAACAGGCGCAGGTGCGAAAACAGATGCAGATTGCGGACAACATCTTTGATCTGACGCTTCAGACGCAGGAGATCGCAAAACATGCAAAGGCGGGGCAGTTTGTATCGCTGTACTGCAAAGACGGCGCGCGCCTTCTGCCAAGACCGATCAGCCTGTGCGGGATTGACCAAAAAGAAGGGACGATCCGTCTGGTTTACCGCGTGGCCGGCAAAGGAACAAAAGAGTTTTCCGGATTAAAAGAAGGCGATACGGTTTCGGTTTTAGGACCGCTGGGCAACGGATTTTCGCTTCGGAACGGACGCGCGTTTTTAATTGGAGGAGGGATCGGCATACCGCCGATGCTGCAGCTGGCAAAAGAATGCAGTGAAAAACAGATCATTCTGGGATATCGCAGCGAACCGTTTTTGCTGGAGGAATTTCAGGAGCAGGGAGAAGTATTTGTAGCGACGGAGGACGGAAGCGCGGGGACAAAAGGAACCGTTTTGGATGCGATACGGGAGAACGGACTGACCGCGGATGTGATCTATGCCTGCGGACCGACGCCGATGCTGCGCGCGCTGAAAGCGTTTGCGGCGGAGCGGGGAATGGAATGCTATCTTTCTCTGGAGGAGCGGATGGCGTGCGGAATCGGCGCATGTCTTGCGTGCGTCTGCCAGACAAAAGAAAAGGATGCGCATACGAACGTAAATAACAGGCGCATCTGTAAGGAAGGACCGGTTTTTGACGCAAGGGAGGTGGAACTGTAATGAATACAAGTGTCAATCTTTGCGGCGTTACCTTGAAAAATCCGGTTATGACCGCTTCCGGAACGTTTGGCTCGGGAGAGGAATACAGTGAGTTTGTCGATCTGAACCGGCTGGGAGCCGTAGTGACCAAAGGCGTGGCAAACGTTCCCTGGCAGGGAAATCCGACGCCGCGCGTTGCGGAAGTTTACGGAGGAATGTTAAATGCGGTCGGCTTGCAGAATCCCGGGATCGAACGGTTCTGCCAGCGGGATATCCCGTTTCTGCGTCAGTTTGATACCCGAATCATTGTCAATGTCTGCGGAAAATCCGAGTCGGACTACTGCGAAGTCGTGCAGCGTCTGGCGGAGGAGCCGGTAGATATGCTGGAGATTAATATTTCCTGTCCGAACGTCAAAGAAGGCGGGATTGCTTTTGGACAGGATCCAAAAGCAGCGGAGCGCATCACAAAAGCGGTCAAAAGAGTTGCCCGTCAGCCGGTCATTATGAAGCTGTCGCCGAATGTGACGGATATTACGGAGATCGCCAAAGCGGCCGAAGCGGGAGGCGCGGACGCCCTCTCTTTGATCAATACGCTGACCGGAA
Source organism: uncultured Lachnospiraceae bacterium (assembly GCA_947591115.1). Taxonomy (GTDB): domain Bacteria; phylum Bacillota; class Clostridia; order Lachnospirales; family Lachnospiraceae; genus Roseburia. The sequence continues at coordinate 2,493 of CANQCX010000063.1, forward strand.
TGAAAATCGATATTGAGCGCCGCTCATTTGTATTGGCAAACAAAACCGGAGGCATGTCCGGTCCTGCCATCCATCCGATCGCGGTACGCATGGTCTACCAGACTGCAAAAGCGGTTTCCGTTCCGATCATTGGCATGGGAGGCATTATGACGGCGGAGGATGCGATTGAAATGATCCTTGCCGGAGCCTCCGCCGTATCGGTCGGAACCGCGAATTTTACGGATCCGAGGGCGACAGAGAAGATCATTGCAGGAATCGAAGCGTACATGCAGACGCATCAGGTTGAGGATATTCGGGAGCTGGTCGGCGCGGTCAACGGGTAAGCGCGCCGATGGCTTCCACCGTTTCCTTCGCTTCCTTTCCGGCGCTGTGCGCCAGAAGCTGCAGCACCTTGAAGGCGGCTGTGCGCGTTTGATTGTCCAGACCGCCGATCGAGTGCAGGATCCGGCGCATGGAATCAAACCGGTTTTCTTTCATTTCGCGGAGCGTTTGAGCGTTGGTTTCGGACAATACTTTGTAAATGGTTTCCGCAAAGCTCTCAAACTGCTCCGGCGTCATGTCTTTCGCCCAGTCTTTGATCGTGGAATCGACGAAACGGCTTCCGTTCGTAACGGTTTTCAGATGCACGAATTGTTTTCCGAGAATATCCCACGAATACAAATTATGCTGCAGGAACCCGCTTTGGGTGCTGTGGACGATCGTATATTTTTCCTTCCGTTCGAAAAGCATTCCGACTACGGAAAACTGCGGCACATAGGTATGGATTTTCGGACAGATCCTGTCGTAATCATCTGTCTGCAGGATATTGTCAAAGAAGCCGGGACCGTCGTAATTGAAAATGGCAAAAATGCGGTCCTGCAGCTCTTTTCCGCAGAAAGCGCCCGCGAAGACGGCGAGGTTTCCGCCTTTGGAATGTCCGCCCAGCATCAGTCTGCCGTTTACCTTTTGGGAGATCCGTTTTAGGTATGCAGCCGCCATTTCCTGTCCCGGAATCGGACACAGATAAGACATATTCAGGTCTTCCTTCCAGCCGACCAGCGTATTGTCGGTTCCTCGGAAGGAAATATAAAACAGCTCGTCGTCCAGCCGGATGGTAACGGCAAAAAACTGCGTCTGCATCTTTTCATCCAGACGGCTGGAGCAGAAGCCGACGCCAAGCTTGCCGAATCTGCGGCTTTTTGCCATTTCCGCCAGAAGCCGGTCGTCGGATTCCTTCCAACGCCTGTCTTTGGACAGATCGGTATCGGACAGGGCGTTAGCGCACAACTCCTGTATCGAAGTAAAACCGTCCGGAAGCGGTGTTTTTAAATATTCAAAAGGAATGTAGGCGAACTGGGCCAGAATTGCCCCGTCTACCGCGTTAAACGCATCCTTTTCAAAAGTCAGATCGCCTCTCCAGACCAGATAATCAAAAAAATCCGCCATACCGATTCCTCCTGTTTGTCCCTTTTCCGGTATTATCCGTCATTGCGGCAAATCTGTCAATCGGGCGTTTTTTTTGCATTTTTTTGTCAGGCAGCGGTCAAAGCGTAAAAATGATGCGAAAATAGATTGAACAAAGCAAAGGTTTTATGATAGTATGGAAGCGATCTTTAATAGCAGGAGGTTTTTAGGGAATGGAAGCATACAAGCAGGAATTCATTGAATTTATGGTAAAAAGCGATGTCTTGAAATTCGGCGAGTTTACGTTGAAAAGCGGGAGGAAGTCCCCGTTTTTTATGAATGCGGGAGCATATGTGACCGGTTCGCAGCTGATGAAATTAGGAGAATACTACGCACAGGCGATTCACGAAAACTTCGGGGATGAGTTCGACGTGCTGTTCGGACCGGCATACAAGGGAATTCCGCTTGCGGTTGCCGCCGTAATCGCTTATTCCAAGCTGTATGGAAAAGAAATCCGTTACTGCTCGAACCGGAAGGAGGCAAAAGACCATGGAGATGCCGGCATTCTGCTGGGCAGCAGCTTAAAAGACGGCGATCGTGTGGTAATCATTGAAGATGTGACGACCTCCGGCAAGTCCATTGAAGAAACGTTCCCGATCCTGACGGCGCAGGGAAAGGTTTCCATTCAGGGATTGATGGTCTCTTTAAACCGCATGGAAGTCGGTCTGGGAGGAAAAGAAAGCGCTTTGGATGAAATCCGCACGAAATACGGATTTGAGGCACGAGCGATCGTAACGATGGAGGAAGTGGTAGAATATCTGTATCAGCGCAAGTGCCAGGGCAGAGTGGTAATCGACGATACGTTAAAGGCTGCGATTGACCGTTATTACGAGCAGTATGGCTGTCGATAACAAAAAAGAAAGAATCAGGATTCTGGTATTATTTGCCGTTTACCTGATCTGCTTATTCTATTTTTTGTTCTTTTCGGAAGCAATGGGAAGGACGGATGCCGCCCGCCAGTACCGCTATAATCTGACTCTGTTTCGGGAAATCAAACGGTTTTATATGTACCGGAGGATCGTAGGGTATCGGGCGTTATTTTTAAATGTCATCGGAAATATCGCGGCGTTTATGCCGTTTGGCTATTTTGTGCCAAAGCTCTTTTTTCGGGGGAAAAACCCGTTTGTTACGGTATTGCTCAGCTTTGAATTAAGTCTTTTGGCGGAGCTGCTCCAGTTGATTTTCCGGCTGGGATGTTTTGATGTGGACGATCTGCTGCTGAATACGCTCGGAGGCTTTTTGGGATATCTGGTCTGCCTTCTTTTCGGCGGACGGAAGCGGGGGAAAACCGCGAAACGTAAAAAATAATCAGGATTTTAGACGGGAGAACGAATGTGAGTTTCACAAAAAGAAGACGAAACCGTTATAAATTTACGGAAAAGACGCATTCTAAAAAAGGAATCGCCGCATTTTCCGCAGCTTTGCTCTTATGCGCAGCCTACCTTTGCTTTTTGCTGCTTGCATTTCAAAGAAAGGGCGGACTTTCGCTTTATTACGGGAGCGCCGGAGTATTGGCAATGGCGGGAGCGATCGTTACGCTGACGCTTTCCGTTCAGAGTATGCGGGAGGAAAATTCGTTCCGTTTTTTCCCGCGGCTTGCACTGATCGTATCGGTTCTGGCGCTGGTCTGCTGGGGCGGTACTTATCTCATGGGATTTTACCTCATGCGATCATAGGAGGGCAAAATGGAAGATCAAACGTTTGTGGAACGGATCAATGAAGAATTAAAAGAACGGCTTTCGCTGATAACGGAGCGTTTGGAGGAGATTGCGGAAAATCCCGGTCTTCGGCCGCCGTACGCTTCTTTTTTTCGGGAAGCGGCAAACGCCCTGCTGCTGCAGCACAGCGTTTTTCGCATGGCGCAGACGCAGGAATTATCCAAGCTTACCATAGAACAGGCGCAAAAGCAGAACCGCGCGCTGTATCCGGACGAGGATCTCAAGCATTACGAATGCAGCTTTGCAAATCCGGCATACGCCGCAGAGCAGATGGGCGGAGAGCTCGGACCGCTGCTGTCCGCCGTTTTTGTAAAAATACAGAGCCGGATCCCTTATGTGTTTGCGGGAAATTCCCAATATCTTTGTATTTTTTCGGAGCTTCTGGTTGAATTATATAACTGCATGGAAGATGAAGACTCCAAAACGCCTGCGGTGCTGAAAGAACGGATCGCTTCTTTTATGCACGACAATACGGAGGTATTTCATCGGGATCAGCTTGCAGAACTGTTTTTTCCGGAGTATGATCGCAATATCCGCATTTTGATGGAAGCGGATCTGACCACTCCGGCGTATCTGTACCGTTACGGTAAATTTGTCGGGGAAAACGAAACGAAAAGCGCCGCATACTTCAACAGCCTTTCCGAAGAAAAAATCCGGAAAATGGCGGCGACTTACACCGAAGGGTATCGTTTGGGATTTGAGACGACGGGGAAAGACCTCAGGATCAAAACAACGGTGGAGCTCCGTTATCCGCTGGGGTTTGAACGCATGGTAAGAGAGGCTGTCCGCAATTTTGAAAAGATGGGACTTCAGCCGGTCTTAAAACCGTATTCTACGCCTTTGAACCGGCAGTATGAGTATGACCATAAGGAGGACGCCGCGCTTTGGCTGGATAAGTCTTATGTGGAGAGAAGTCTGGAGGTCTACCATACCGTATTTGAGGAATATCAGGCACAGGCGGCGGGATATGCGGGGCCGGCGGTCATCGAGGTGTTTGGGGAAACGCCGTTTTCTCCGGTGCAGAAACCGGAAAATCTCCGCTATTCCAAACAGCAGCAGCCGCTTGCGGTAGAGCATACGAGCCGGTTTTCCCAGATGATGAACCGGTATATTCATGGAGAGGAGCGCAGCTTTACCATTATCGCGTATCCCATTCCGGCGATCGGCGCGCAGTACGAAGAAATTTTTGAGGAAACCGTAAAGATCAATACGCTTGACTATATGCTTTACCGAAAGATGCAGCAGAAGCTCATCGATGTACTGGACACCGCGGAATATGTGCATATTCAGGGGACGAACGGAAATCGGACGGATTTGATGGTGCGGATTTATCCGCTGTCCGATCCGCAGAAGGAAACGGCGTTTGAAAACTGCGTTGCGGATGTCAACATTCCGGTGGGAGAAGTGTTTACCACTCCGGTGCTTTCCGGTACAAACGGGAAGCTGCATGTCCGTCAGGTTTATCTGAACGGACTGGATTACCGCGATCTGGAATTGGATTTTACGGACGGCATGATTACCCGTTATACATGCGCCAATTTTTTGGAGGAGGAAAAAAACCAAAACTATATCAGGGACAATGTTCTGATGCACCATGAAACGCTGCCTTTGGGCGAATTCGCCATCGGCACGAACACAACGGCGTACTGCATGGCGCGCAGATTCCGGATCGCGGATAAGCTGCCGATCCTGATTGCAGAAAAAACCGGTCCGCATTTTGCGGTCGGAGATACCTGCTATACGTATGATGAGGATCATATGACTTATAATCCGGACGGAAAAGCGATCGTGGCGCGTGATAATGAACGCTCCATTTTACGAAAAAGCGATCCCGATAAGGCGTATTACAACTGTCATACGGATATTACCATCCCGTATGATGAATTGGGAAAAATTACCGTCATTCAAAAGGATGCAGTTGAGATCAATATTCTGGAAAACGGCCGTTTTACGGTACCGGGGACAGAAGAATTAAATAAACCACTAGAGGAGGAAGAAAAATGGCACAGGTTGGAATTGTAATGGGAAGCGATTCGGATATGCCGGTAATGGCAAAGGCAGCCGATATTTTAGAGGAGCTGGGCGTCAGCTATGAAATGACGATCATTTCCGCGCATCGGGAACCGGATGTGTTTTTTGAGTATGCGAAAACCGCAGAGGAGAAGGGATATAAGGTCATCATCGCGGGAGCGGGCATGGCGGCGCATCTTCCGGGCATGTGCGCGGCGATCTTTCCGATGCCGGTCATCGGAATTCCGATGCACACCACGTCTTTGGGCGGAAGAGACAGCCTTTACAGCATCGTTCAGATGCCGACCGGAATTCCGGTAGCAACGGTCGCGATCAACGGCGGCGCAAATGCGGGAATCCTCGCAGCCAAGATACTGGCAACCTCCGATGCGGCTCTGCTGGAACGGTTAAAAGCGTATTCCGAGAATTTAAAAGAACAGGTAAAAGCCAAAGATGCGCGGCTGAAGGAAGTCGGATATAAAAATTATTAAAACAATCAGGGCATATTCGGTATGTCCTGTTTTTACTGTCATGGTATGCAGAAAGTAATTGCTTTGTAATGATGCAAAAGAGGAAGAAAAATGGAAAATAAAACAATGATGCAGTATTTTGAATGGTATCTGCCGGAGGACGGACTGCTGTGGAAACGTGTGGCGGCACAGGCGGGAGCATTGAAGGAAAACGGAATCCGGATGGTGTGGCTGCCGCCGGCTTACAAAGGAGCGGCAGGAAGCAAAAGCGTTGGATATGATGTGTACGATACCTATGATCTGGGCGAATTTGATCAGAAAGGCTCCGTTGCCACCAAATACGGAACAAAGGAAGAATATCTTGCGGCGGTTGCCGCGCTGCAGGCGCAGGGAATCGAGGTGCTTGCCGACGTGGTACTCAATCATATGATGGGCGCGGACGGTACGGAAACGGTTCGGGTAGAAGAAGACGCCGCAAATGATCGGGAAAAGGAGATCGGCGAGCGCACCATTACCGCGTGGACAAAGTTTGATTTTCCGGGACGGGGAGGAAAGTACTCCGATAAGAAATGGGATGCTTCCGATTTCAGCGGAACCGATTGGGACGAAGCGAAGAAGCAGAACGGAATCTTCTGCTTTCAAGGGAAAACATGGAATCGTGAAACCGATACGGAAAACGGAAACTATGATTATCTGATGGGCGCGGATCTGGATACGGATAATCCCGACACCGTAAAAGCGGTAACCGATTGGGGCAAGTGGTATCTGGATACGGTACATATGGATGGCTTCCGGCTGGATGCGGTCAAGCATATCAGCTTTGATTTTTATCGGGAATGGTTAAAAGAAATGAGGGCGCACAAAGGAAACCGCTTTTTTGCAGTCGGGGAATACTGGTCGAAGGAGCTGGGGAAGCTGACGCATTATCTGGATGTGACGAAAAACAGTCTTTCGCTGTTTGACGTTCCGCTGCATTTTGCGTTTTTGAAGGCGGCAACCTCCAACGGCGCGTTTGATATGGGCGGTATTTTTAACGGGACGCTGACGCAGGTACGGCCGGACAATTCCGTAACGTTTGTGGACAATCACGATACCCAGCCGGGACAGGCGCTGGTTTCCTTTATACCGGCGTGGTTTAAGCCGATTGCCTATGCGCTGATCCTGCTTAGGGACAAGGGACTTCCATGCGTATTTTACGGGGATTATTACGGAATCCCGCACGATGGGATTCCGGCGGTCTTCGGACTGAAAAAAATGTGCCGCATACGTGCGGAATACGCATACGGAAGCCAGAAGGATTATTTGGATGACAGCTCCGTTGTCGGCTTTACCAGAAGCGGGGACAAGGAGCATCC
>CANQCX010000064.1 GCA_947591115.1 uncultured Lachnospiraceae bacterium
CCGATAATAATTTTATCGTACTGCTCCATACTTCACCTCCAGCCATTTTTTACATTTTTGTAATAGCATACCATATCCGCGTTGATTGTCAAAGTAAAAGTTTAAAAACTAAATCGAAAACTAAATCGAATAACTCCATAGATTTTTTATCTGCGGCATCAGCTCCGGCAGGCTCCATGATTTTTCGCTGTTTTTTCTGCTGTTCGGATCGCAGACGAGAATGTTCCCGTCGTCATCCGCGCCCTTTAAAACTATAAAATGTCCCGCCGTTGTAAAATCGCCCGGACGCATGGCGCAGATGATTGGCCGTCCCTCCCGCAGCGTTTTTAAGATATGCGCTTCGTCAAAGACGACTTCCTCCGGCGTCAGTCCGATGTTTTCGGCTCCTTTTGTCATCAGCTCCCATGAGGAGCCGGAACCCTGCACATAAAACCCGTCCTGCTCCGCCATGACGGCGACGGCATACGGATTCCACTCCCCGTTTCCGGTCAGTCCGCAAACGACCATAGAAAGGCAGGTCGGACCGCAGCCGGTAACCGCCATAAAATCGCTGCCATAGGATTCATATCCCCAGCGCTCGTCCCATTGAAGCAGGAGCGGGATTTTACCCTTTGTGATTTCTCCGGAAAGGTCGATCGTTTCATGCAGATCCTTCTTTTTCGGGTAATCCATGACAAACTCGCGCGTTTCGGGATTTTTTTCCAGAAGCTCTACCAAGCTGTCGGGATAATCTTCGGATAAATTCTGCGACAGACGGATCCACTCGGTCGGAGCGTCTATTGGATGCGTTCTTGGAAAAAAGCAGCCAAGCAGAATGACCAGCAGCGGAATGCTAACGAATAGAAAAATCTTTTTTTTCGTTCTTGATTTCATTGCAAGCACCTCCATGCTGTTAGGTTAGCATGAAAGCTTCCAAAACGTTTTTTGTTTTCCTTGCAAAGTTCTTACGATTTTCTGATTTTTTTCCTATCCGGCAAGCGGCAGCCGGAGCGTAAATACGATTCTTTCGTCCGCGCTCTGGCAGGTAATCGCCCCCCCATGAAGCGTTACGATCTCCTTTGCAATGGCAAGTCCTAAGCCGGAGCCTCCGGTTTGGGAATTTCGGGAGGAATCCACGCGGAAAAACTGTTCAAAAAGGTGCTCCCTTTGTTCTTCCGGAATCGTTTTCCCCGCGTTTTCCACTGTAATCAAAATGCCGCCGCTGCCGTCCTGCCATGCGCCCACAACAATCTCCGTATTCGGATAACAATAATTCAGCGCATTTTTAAACAGATTGTCAAACACGCGCTCCATCTTTTCCGCATCGCAGCGCAGCATCAGTCCCTCCGCCATGTTCGTCCGGTATGTAACGTCTTTTTCCGCAAAAATCGGTGCAAATTCATAGAGCATCTGCTCCAGCATCATGGTAAGGTTGATATTGGAATACACCAGCGTCATGTGGGAAAGATTATATCTTGTCACTTCAAAAAAGTCGTTGATCAGATCCTCCAGCCGCTGTGCCTTTTTTAACGCAATTCCCAGATATTTTGCGCGTATCTGCTCCTCAATCTGTTTTTCCTCGGTCAGCAGCGTCAGATAGCCGATAACCGAGGTCAGCGGCGTCTTTAGGTCATGCGCCATATAAACGATCATGTCGTTTTTCCGCTGCTCGGCCTCCCGCGTTTTGTTCTGCTCCGTTTTCATATTCCAGAGGATCGCGTTCAACTGGTTTTCCACGACCTGAAGCGGCGCCGGCAGCACGATATAGGGCGCGTTTCCTGCCGCGATGCCGCTGACCGCCTGTGTGATCAGCTCCATCATACGGGCAATGCGGAAAAAATGGATCAGGGTAATGACCACGCAGCCGACCAGCAGACAGAACCAGAAAATGCCAAACCACTCTACATGCAGAAAATGGATGAACGGATAAAGCGGATCGTTGAAATACCAGATCCGGTCGGAGCAGAACAGATACCCCACCAGAGAAGCAAACAGTACCACGATGGTATAGATCATGATCTGCATTAAAAAACTGCGGATCAGATTTTTGGAAACCTCCTGCTTTACGGTTGTATACATTTTTATTCCTCCATTTTATAGCCGATCCCCCAGACCGTCTTAATGAACTTCGGTTTCCGCGCATCTTCATGCAGTTTTTCCCGAATCCGCGCAATATGCGCCATGACCGTATTGTTGCTGTCAAAATATTTTTCCTTCCACACTTCCTCAAACAGCAGTTCCGTCGGTATGACCTGTCCCAGATGCCGGCACAGATATAAAACAATGGAAAATTCGATCGGCGTAAAAAAGATTTCTTCCCCGTACAGACTGCATTTGTGGTCGTTTGCGCTGATCTCCAGTCCCCGTATATTATAGACATCCGTCTTCTTTGGCTCCAACGCCTGATTATAGGTCTCCGCCCGCCGAAGCTGCGCTTTGATCCGCGCCATGACCTCAAGCGGATGAAACGGTTTTGTAATATAATCATCCGCGCCGAGCGTCATTCCGGTAATTTTATCTTCATTTTCGATCTTTGCCGTCAGCATGAGGATCGGGAAAAACCATTTTTTCCGGATTTCCCTGCACAGCGAAAAGCCGTCCGTATCCGGAAGCATCACGTCCAGCAGCGCCAGATCGATATGGTTTTTTTGAATGCATTCCAATACCCCTTGCGCGGAATAAAATTTATGTACGCAGTAGCCGTCATTGTTTAGATACAATTCCAGAAGATCCGTAATCTCCTTTTCATCATCTACGACCAGAATCTGTTTGGTGCCGCTCATACTGCCTCCTCTTTTGCGATCATTTCTTTCGGCGTCCGCCATACCTGATTATACCATAATCCCCATCGGCGGATTTCTTACGATTTCATGATATTTTCCAATGACAAACGCCGAAATTGTTTTCTTTTATAACACGATATTGTCTTGATTTAGGGAGCCGTTTTCGTAGTCCTTTGCATTGGAAAGCGTTGTGCGGCTGATCGCGGAAAGCGCTTCTTCGGTAAAAAACGCCTGATGCGACGTTACAATGACATTGGGAAAGGACAAAAGCCTTGCAACTACCGAGCTTTCCAGAATATCATCCTCGCGGTTTTCAAATACATTTTCCCGTTCCTCCTCATAAACATCCAGTCCTACCCCATGGAATTTATGGTTCCGAATGCTTGCAATGAGGTCGTCCGTATCGACCAGTTCTCCGCGCGACGTATTGATCAGCACAGCGTCCTGTTTCATCCTCGCAATGCTTTCTTTATTTATCATGTGATAATTCTCGATTGTCAGCGGACAGTGCAAGGAAATTAAATCACTATTTGATAAAACCTCTCCCAATTCCATATATTCGACAAATTCCAGCGAGGAATTCGGGTATTTATCGTAAGCAATGACGCGCATTCCAAAGCCGCGGCAGATTTTCGCCATTGCCGCGCCGATCTTTCCGGTTCCGATGATCCCTGCCGTACGCCCATGAAAATTGATTCCCATCAGGCCGACCAGACTGAAATTGTTTTCCCGTACCTTGATGTACTCCTTATGGATCCTGCGGTTGACCGCCATTGCCAGCGCCATCGCATGCTCCGCAACCGCCTCCGGAGAATATCCCGGCACGCGAAGCACCGTAATTTTCAGCTCCTTCGCCGCTTTTAGATCTACATTGTTAAATCCGGCGCAGCGCATGAGCAAAAGTCCGACGCCCGCGTCCGCCAGCTCCTTTAATACGTCGGCGTCCAACTGGGAGCTGACAAACGCGCAGACGGCGTCGTAGCCTTTAGCAAGCGCTGCCGTCCGCACCGAAATATCCGCCGTCAGATATTCAATTTCTATGTCCGGATCGTTTTTCCGCTCTTTTTCAAACGAATCAATGTCATACGGTTTTGCGTCATAAAACAAGATTTTCATAAAAAATACCTCTTTTTTGGTTTTTGCTTTTAGCATCCCAAAAAAAGAGGTATTTTATTCTGTTTCATTATATTTCTTCCATAAAATACAGTCGTGCGCCAAAATCCTGAAAATAACGTACTTCCTCGTTGTAGCCGGTCGCGGCAAATCCCTGTTTCAGCTTGACGCCGCCGTACATCAGCGTTCCGCCGGAAAGCACATAATCCTCTTTTTCTCCCGGCATGGTCACAAATTTTGCGATCACATTGTGCAGCAGGGAATCCTGTTTGACATGCACCGGAGCCGCCGTATTGACCAGATCGCCGAAATTTTTGATGTTATATCTTAAATCTCGATTAAAGAAATGATATTTTTTCGCCTCGTCCAGTCCTTTCGCCTTATACTGTTCAAACTGCGTATTTGGCTGCACCAGCTCCTGCATCAGCATTCCCACCGCCTTTTTCCGATCCGAAGAAACGCATGTCCATTCATGGATGTTGCCGTTTCTTCCGCGATAAAAGCTGCCCTTCTGCAATACCTCCCGCCATTCCTTGTACAAAGAGATCTGCGCTTTGATTTCGGCAAGATCTTCTTTGTTCATATCGCAAAGGTTGCATTCATAGCCGCATACGCCAAACGCGGCAACCGCAAAGCGGGTGGAAAGCGGTGTAACGCGCAGCGTCTGGTGATTCGGACATGCCGATACATGCGCGCTGACCACCGACATCGGATAACCGTAGCTGTAGCCGGTCTGCCCGTTGACGCGGTACAGCGCATCCGTATCATCGCTTGCCCAGATCTGCGGAAAATAACACAGGATTCCCAGATCAAACCGGTTGCCTCCCGCAGCGCAGCCTTCGAATAAAATCTTCGGGAAACGCGAGGTCAGCGTATCCATCATGCGGTACAGTCCCATGATATAACGGTGTCCGACCTCCTGCTGGCGCTCCGGCGGCAGATAACTCGAATAATAATCGGAAAAAATCCGGTTCATATCCCATTTCACATAGGCAATATTTGCGGAAGAAAAGACGTTTGTCATCTGCTCGATCAGATAATCGACCACGACAGGATTGGCAAGATCTAAAATCCTCTGGTTTCTCCCTTCCGAATGCGGTTTTCCCGGAATCTCCATTACCCAGTCCGGATGCTTCCGGTAAAGCTCGCTGTTGACGTTGACCATCTCCGGCTCCACCCAGATACCGAAATCCATTCCAAGATCGTTGATTTTTTTAGCAAGTCCGGCAAGTCCGTTCGGAAGTTTTTTGGAATTGACCTCCCAGTCGCCAAGCGACTGCGTATCGTCGTCCCTTGTTCCAAACCACCCGTCGTCCATAACAAACAGTTCGATTCCGACCTCTTTGCCCGCTTTTGCCAGCTTTAACAGTTTGCTTTCGTTGATATCAAAATACGCCGCCTCCCAGCTGTTCAGCAGTATGGGACGCACTTTATCCCTCCATTCGCCGCGCACAATGCATTTGCGTATAAAGGAATGCATTCTCTGGCTCATACCGTTAAATCCGTCCATAGAAAACGTCATGACCGCTTCCGGCGCCTCAAAGCTTTCCTCCGGCTCCAGCCGAAAACAAAACGACTGCGGATTGATTCCGGTTACGATGCGCGTCTTCCGGTAACCGCTTACCTCCGCCGCTTCATAGTGGTTTCCGCTGTAGATCAGATGAAAGCCGTAGCACGCTCCCGCATCCTCTCCGGTGGTTTCCTCGGACAGCATGACAAACGGATTGGCGCGGTTCGAGGAGCTTCCGGTATAGGACGCATTGACATGCTTTCCTGCCGTAAGGCGTACGTCGTGCCGCTGCATTTCCCTTGCCCAGCTTCCGTTAAATGTCGATAGGACAAATCCGTCCGTTTCAAAATCGATCTGCAGGCTCATCAAGCGCGTCAGCTGCACCGCTTCGTTTCCGGTATTGATCAGCTTTGCCGAACGGGAGATCACGTCGTACTCCTCAAACACATAGTAGTGAAGCTCCAAAGTCAGCGGATAACCGGCATCCTTTAACGTAATGACCAGCTCCTGCACGTTCTGGTTCTCTTCGTAGGAAGAAGGAAGCGTTGCAAACGGCTGTTTTCCTTCCAGAATCTGCGCGCTGTCAAACAAAAAATCCGACGTATAGCTGCCGTCCGCATGGATGACCTCCACAAACGGCTCGCGGATATCTCCCTTTCCGTACGAAGACATTTCCAGCCGCATATCCTCCAGAGAAAACTGCGGGACGCTGCTGTTATACGTATTGGTATTGCCGGGTGCGAAGGCATGTTCCTCCGCCAATGCCTCCGCCTCCGCTTTGCTGTCTATGGAAATACGGTTTCCATAATACAAATGCTCTAAATGTCCGGTTTCCAGCAGCCGGAAAAGATAGGACGTATGCGCGGTTTCCAATACCCATATTCCATCTAATTGACGTATCATAGCGTTTCCTTTCTCTTTTCCTTTAAGGTCTTTGCGATCTCCTCTACCTTATGCTCCGTCAGAATATACTTTTTGTGGAACAAAAATACCGCGATCAAAAGACCAATGATCGGTATGACCGTCATGGTCAGGCGCAGTCCGACTACCGAGCTTCCCGCTACGTCCGCCGCCGCAGAAGCCTCGCTGGTATCGTCGCTGATATGGAAAATACTTAAACTGATCGCCGTAATCAGCGCCGCCACGCCGGATGCCAGTTTTACGACAAACGTCTGCATGGAGAAAATAACGCTTTCGTCCCTGCGGTTATTTTTCAGTTCGCCGTAATCTACCGTATTGGCAAGGAATACCGTTGTAAGAACCGTCAGCATACCGTTTGCCGCAAAGATCATAAATCCCGGAATAAATAACAGGTATACGCTGGACATATTGGTAAATGCCAGAACCAGCAGCGAAACATAGCCAACGATCGCCATGACAAAGCTGACATAAAATACCTGTATCGCGCTTAAAAATTTTCTCAGAATCGGGAAAAACAGCATCATGGATAAAATCTGGATGGCTCCTCCGAAGATGTTGAAAATGGTATAGCTGTTGTACCAGTCGCTTCCGCCAAAATCGTATTTGAAGAAGTAAATAACCAGATTAGAGGTAATATAAACCGCGCAGTTGATCAATACGATCGTAATTACGATTGCCATCGCCTGATCGTTGGAAAGCAGCGCCTTAAACATCTCTCCTACCGACGGAGAATCTACGTTTACCGTCGATTTTTCTTTAATATTCAGACAGGTAATGATGATAAACAATGCAAACAGCACCGCAACGATCATGGCAAACCAGCGGAAGCCCACGCGCTCCCATTCGTCGCCCGCATAAGCGCCGAGCTGGCGCACACAAAACATCGTAACGATCGTAACCAGTGCGGAGCCTACGCCCGCGCAGCTTCTGGCAAGCGTAGAAAGATTCTCACGCTCTTTTCCGCCGTCGGTAAACGCCGGAATCATCGACCAGTACGGAATGTCCATCATGGTGTATGTTACGCCCCACACAATATAGGTCACAGCCGCATACGCCACCAGTCCCGCTCCGTTCAGCGCCGGCGGAGCAGAAAACATGATAATCAGAATTACAGCGTTGACCAGCGTACCGATCAAAAGCCAGGGACGGAATTTGCCCCAGCGGGTACGCGTTTTGGCAACCAGCACGCCCATGACCGGATCGTTAAACGCGTCAAACACACGCGCAACCAAAAGGATCACTCCCATTGCAATGGCGTTTACCCCCAGAATATCCTGATAATAATAGAGGATATAGCTTGCCGAAAGCATATATGCCATATCCTTTCCTACGGCGCCCAAGCCGTAAGAAACTTTTTCCCTCATTGATAGTTTCATGTGTTTTCCTCCTCTTATCTTATCTTTTATTTCTGTTTCAGTCCCATTGCCAGCTCTACGACCTTGTAAGCGCCGTCATACAACCCAATGGAATTGTTTGTCATGATATTTTTGCACATATCGTCAAAAATCAAATCCTCTTTTAAGAACAAATCCAGCATTTGGATGGTATGCGGAATATCTCTGCATTCCAGCGTTCCGTCTCCGACCTCCGCGGAATGGATGGCTCCCCACATCTCATGTTTTCCTACGCGTTTGATAAACAGCTTCGGAACCGGATAAAACGCTAGCTCGCTCGGCTTCGTTACCAGCACGTCGCAGCTTCGCATGAGCAGATTCGTACAGTAAACGGCCTCAAAAATATTTTCATGCCAGAAGCCATGGATTCCGATGACCTCGTTGGACGGATCCAGCGCCGATGCCGCAAACGCCTGCGTGTCGTCCCAGTCATTGAAATGCTCTTTGGAAATCCCCTTCATTTCCGGAATCTCCGAAATCAGGGAATCCCAGACATTCCGGTAATCTCCGACATTGACATACAAAGCGGCCTGTTTTTTCTTAATATACGGGATTAAATGACGGATGATCGCTGCAAAAATCTCTTTCTGCGCTCCGGCTCCCCCAATGGTCAAAAGAAAACGCATCGGCTTTTGATCGGCTTTCCGCTTCATACGCGCAAGGCAATCCGCCTCCAGATTGCTGACCAGCTCATGGTCGATATAATGTCCGGTATAAACCAGACTGTCCGCCGGCATCGGCTGATTGACCTTATCCTTATTCATACCGTTCAAAATCCGGTACCCCATGTAGGAATTGCGGCACTGAATGGTATGCACGCTGCCCTCCGATAAATGAAGCGCCATCGGCCAGTTATCCGGAATGGCGTTTACCACATATTTCATGCCTGCGTGGATTGCCGCCTGCGCCGGCCATACGTGCGTGCCGATGACCGGTATCTCCTTCGGTACATTGCGGTATACCGGTGCCATCAGCTCTGCATTCTTCTGGTCGGAGGCATTGTAGCTGAGCGCGCGGAACCCTTCATAGTTCATCGGTTCCCATACCAGCTTGTTAAACAGCGGATTTTTGGACAGCCGCGAACCTAAGGAGTACAGTTCATTCTGCGCGCTGATTACTTTTGTACAGGTCGTCTGCGGATACCCGTTCAGATCCATCCAGTACGGCGTATACCCCATCGATTTTGCGGCGGAGGCCATCGCCATACTGATGCGGTAATGACCGAAGCCCATTCGGATGTTTCCTACGATGATTCCCTTTTCGGTATCAAACTTTGCATTTTCCTTTGCATTTTCCTTTGCATCCGACAGCAAAACATCCTTTACTCCCAGCGAAGCTCCGATATACGGATTTTCCCGAATGCTGATCCGGTAATCGGCATTCGAATCATCCCCGAATTTCCGGACATATTTGCGTTTGGATTTTACCGCGCTTTTATACGCCTTCTTACCGACCGGATTTCCAAAAATTACTTTTGACTTTTCCTCCATGTCATTTCCCCCTCCTGTTTTTTAATTGTTTTTTATTTTTTTACAGTAAACGCAACCGTTCTGCTTTTGAACCCCGCGCCTTCGATATGAAGCGCCGCCTTTCCGCTTTCGCCGGTCGTTTTTACATAAACGCCCGCCATTCCTCCCCGCAGCGGGATCCGCTTCGGCCCGATAACCTCAATCGGCCCTTCGGTGGAAACTTCGACGGAATCGTTGTAAAAGGAAAGCAGATTGCCGTTTTCAT
>CANQCX010000065.1 GCA_947591115.1 uncultured Lachnospiraceae bacterium
TTCCGTTTTTCCAATGCCCGGCATCCCGCAAAAGACAAAATTCATCTTGGTCAGGACGCAATTGATCAAAAGCGCCATGACCTCTTTCGTACAAAAATTGTCGCGCAGCGCCCGCTCCGCCGTCAGCCGTATTACCGGCGGCGTCTTTCGGATGCTGATGGTACGCCCCGACTTTGCAACCGACTCATGCAGAATCGTTACGCGCAGCTCGCTGGTTTCCGCTTCCAGCTCCGGATTGCGTTTATTAAACTGCCGGCTGACCGCATTGGCGATCCGCTGGGTAAACTGCTCGATAAACGCCGGCGTCATATACTCCGCCACAAAACCGGAGCTTACCCGAAACCGCTCGTTATAAATATTGGTCAGCCAGATCTCCGTTCCGTTATAATCAATGTCCGTAATGTCCTGATTGGACACGAATTTCCAGAGCGGACCAAAATATTCTTTTCCTAATTCCATTCCGCCGCTCCTATCAATGAATGATGGCGCCGGAATTGGCCTTCGTGAAAAACTGCTCGATCAGATTGGAAAACGCCTTTCCGATCGCGCTGCTGCCGTCGCTTCCGATGACTGCGGTCACTACCACGATAACGGATAAGATCGCAACCACCGTAATCAAAATGCCTCCGTACTCCTGAAAAATCTCTTTCATAAAATCATCCTTTCTCCGCATTCTGCGGTAAAACAAATCCTAGTTTTCCTGCGAAAAAAGAAGTCTCTCAACTGCTTGCGCCGTCCCTGTCTATTGTAAAATCGGAATTACCAATGAAGAAACGATACTCCAAACTCATTGGCATAAAAAGAAACTGCGATCTGCACATCCGGTACTCTCCGTCTGCAAATCCAGCGAAAGAAAAAAGATAATTCATATCATACACGATTTTTTCGATTTGTAAAGAGGGAATCTTTATTTTTTTCTATTTTCTTTTCGATAGGAATGGATTATAATGATAACATGAAAAAAGGAACAGGTGATTCTTATGGCTGAAAGAACTCAAACGAATACGATTGGCATCATACTCCCGTCCATATCCACAAGTTCGCACGACAAGGTTTTTGACATGCTTTCGAACCGTTTTCAGGCGCTTGGATATCGGGTTATCATCATGCAGACAGATTGGAACTATGAGAGGGAAAAGGACGCTTACCAATATCTGTCCGATGTTTCCGACTGCATTCTTACTATTTCGTCTGCGGAAAACTACTCCCAGATTTCGGACTTTGTTCCGGAGCAGATTCCCGTTATTTTTCTGTTTCACAAACCGGAAGGCTGTCCGCGCACCTGCATACTGGAAAGCGACTATTCCGCTTCCTATCAGGGAATCGTCTCTTATGCCAGCCATGCATACCCAAAGGTTGCCTGCGTCTGCGGCAGTCTCAATCTCACTCCGAATCAGGAGGCGATGCGTGCATACAAAAACGCGCTGGAGGCAATGGAGGTTCCGGTCGATGACAATTTGATCTTTGAAATCGGGGACAACACCGATTTTGATCCGCTCGCCATTGTCCGAAGCCTTGCAGAGCAGGATTGTCATGCGGTTTTTGCGACCTCTCCGGAATTAACCGACGGTCTGATGGACTCTCTGCTTTTCCACAATACCAACCTGCAGAACTCGCCGATCGCGCTTCTGGGTTACGGTATCATGGACAGTATTTTAACAAGCCACATGCACATCGACTTGATTACGCATCCGACGAAGCAGGTCGTAGATCTTGCCATCCAGCAGGCCACGTACCTCATGCATCATCCGGATTTTAAAAACGAAAGAGTGTTCCGTTTAAAGGGAACACTCCAAATGCATACATATAACGGTCTGAACCTTCAGGATCACTATTGATCCCCTGCCGCAGTGTATCGGCAGCCTGCAGAAATTTCGGAGAAATTTTCCGAGATTTCTGCGGCTTTGACTCATCCGTCCAATTCTTTTAAAAACTGATCCAGAATTTCC
This sequence comes from uncultured Lachnospiraceae bacterium, assembly GCA_947591115.1. Taxonomy (GTDB): domain Bacteria; phylum Bacillota; class Clostridia; order Lachnospirales; family Lachnospiraceae; genus Roseburia. The sequence continues at coordinate 1,950 of CANQCX010000065.1, forward strand.
GCCGCACAGCCGATCAGCTCTTTACAGGGACGTTTTTTGTAATATTCTTCGGTACGTTCCTCCGGAACAGGCACATCCCGCTTTTGCTTTAATCCCAGCAGCTCCCTGCACACGATGGAGCCGTTTTCCTGCTCAAACCTTCGCGCCAGCTCCTGAACCCACGTATAAAGCTGCGTCTTTTGTTCCCGATCCTTCGGATCGCTGTAGCCATGCAAAAGTCCCAGTACCAGAAACATTCCGGAAACGGAGCCGCAGACTTCCCTCAGACGCCCCATTCCCCCGCCAAAGGCGGAAGCGGCGCAGGCGGCTGCATCATGCTCTAATTCATAGCAGTCTTCAAATGCCAGCACCAGCGACTGCGTACAATTATATCCTTCTTCAAAAAGAGACATCGCCCTTTCTTTTCTCGTCATGCGTACGCTCCTATCTGCTCTCCAACAGCTTCTTCGCGCTTACCAGCCGCACTACGGTTACAAATACTTCGGCGGCCTGCTTTAACTCCTCCAGCGACGGGTAGGTCGGCGCGATACGGATTACGGAATCCTTCGGATCCTGTCCGTACGGGAACGGCGCACCCGCCCCCGTCATCGTGACTCCCGCCTCTTTGCACTTTGCCACGATTTCTTTTGCGCAGCCTTCCAAAGCGTCAAAGCTGATAAAATATCCGCCCATCGGCTTGATCCATGAACCAATCTCTCTGGCGGCGATCTCCCTGCTTAAAAGCTCCTCCAGCATCTCAAATTTCGGCCGGATAACGGCGGCCTGTTTTTTCATATGCTCCTGAAGTCCTTCGATATTTTCAAAATATTTTACATGGCGCAGTTGGTTGATCTTATCGTATCCGATCGTCTGAAACACAAGCTGGCTTTTAATATCCGCCCGATTGGCTTCGGAAGCCGCCAGCGCCGCAATGCCGGAACCCGGAAACGTTACCTTGCTTGTGGAGCAGAATTCAAATACCATATCCGGATTTCCCGCTTTTTCGCATTCGGCGAAAATCTCCAAAATCTCCGCCTGCTGTTCGTCGTAAATATGATGTACGGCATACGCGTTATCCCAGAAAATACGGAAATCCGGCGCCGCCGGTTTTAAGCTGGCAAAACGCCTTACGGTTTCATCCGAATAGACTACGCCCTGCGGATTGGAATATTTCGGCACGCACCAAATTCCTTTTACGGTTTCATCGCTGCTGACATACCGCTCTACCGCGTCCATATCCGGTCCGTTTTCGGTCATGGCGATCGGGATCATCTCGATCCCGAAATGCTCGGTAATGGAAAAATGACGATCATATCCCGGTACCGGACAAAGGAATTTTACCTTTTCCAGCTTTCCCCATGGCGTATGGCCGCATATTCCGTCAAACATGGCGCGCGCCACCTGATCGTACATAATATTTAAACTGGAATTTCCGTAAATCATGACATTTTCCGGACGGCAGCCGATCATGTCCGCCACCAGCTTTTTGGCTTCCGGTATTCCGTCCAAAACGCCGTAATTTCTAAGGTCGGTACCGTCGCTGCTCGTTAATGCCGTTTTCGAATCGAGAACATCCATCATCGGCATGGACAGATCCAATTGCTCCGCAGATGGTTTTCCCCTCGACATATCCAGCGTCAGTCCCTTTGCTTTTATTTTTTCAAATTCCGCTTCCAGCGCCGCCGCTTCGAAAAGCAGCTCCTCTTTTGTCATTTCCTGATACGTTTTCATCTTATTTTTCCTCCTTCAAACCTGCCGTATGATCTTCCTCATGAATCTTTTTAAAATAATTGCGGATTTCTTTTTCATATCCGTTTTCCGTCGGCTCGTAAAATACCTCGTCTTCCAGTCCGTCCGGAAGATACTGCTGACGGACGTAATGGTTGGGGTAATTATGCGCGTACAAATATCCCTGTCCATGTCCCAGACGCCCCGCCGATTTGTAATGCGAATCCTGAAGATGCGCCGGAACAGGCGGCGTTTTCGTATGGGCGACCACATCCATCGCTTTGTCGATCGCCAGACAGGAAGCGTTGCTTTTCGGCGCGCTGGCGACATACGTGACCGCCTGTGCCAGAATCAGCTTCGCCTCCGGCATTCCTACCCGTTCTACCGCCTGTGCAGCGGAAGCCGCCACCACCATCGCCATCGGATCGGCGTTTCCGACATCCTCCGATGCCAAGATCATGATCCTGCGCGCAATAAATTTAATGTCCTCTCCGGCATACAGCATCCGCGCCAGATAGTAGACAGCCGCGTCCGGATCGGAACCCCTCATGCTTTTAATAAATGCAGATACCGTATCATAGTGATTGTCTCCGGATTTGTCATAGGAAACCACCCGTTTCTGAATGCATTCCCCTGCAACCGGAAGCGTGATATGTATGATCCCGTCCTCGTCCGGCTCCGTAGTCAGGATCCCCAGCTCGATCGCCGTAAGCGCGGCGCGTGCATCGCCGTTGCTGACGTCCGCCAGAAAATCCAGCGCATCCTCGTCAATTTCGGCGTGATAGGCTCCCATTCCTTTTTCCTTATCCGTAACCGCGCGGAGCAAAAGCGTCTTGATATCTTCTTTGGAAAGCTTTTTCAGCTCAAAGATGATGGAGCGGGAAAGCAGCGCGCCATTGACCTCGAAGTAAGGATTTTCCGTCGTCGCTCCGATCAGGATTACCGTACCGTCCTCGACAAACGGAAGCAGGTAATCCTGCTGCCCTTTGTTAAAACGGTGTATCTCATCAATGAAAAGGATCGTTTTCTTCCCGTACATCCCCTGATTGTCCTTCGCCTTTTCCACCACTTCCTCCATATCTTTTTTTCCGGCGGAGGTTGCGTTGATCTGCATGAATTCCGCACTGGTGGTATGGGCGATTACCTTAGCAAGCGTGGTTTTTCCGGTTCCCGGAGGTCCGTAAAAGATCAGGGAGCTTAGTTTATCGGCTTTGATGGCGCGATAAAGAAGTTTATCTTTTCCCACAATATGCTGCTGTCCGACGACCTCTTCCAATGTGGTCGGGCGCAAACGCGCGGCAAGCGGCGCTTCCGACTCCATATTCTGATGCCGCATATAATCAAATAAATCCATGGTTTTGACCTCTAATATGAATAAATCAATACTCAATCCTGCATATTTTCTATCTATTTCTGATACAAACCGATATTTCGAGCGAATTTTGACAGAGAAAGTGCCGGTTTATTCATTTTCCTACAATAGGATACAGGAATTACCGGCACTTTACAAGTCCATATATGAAATTTTTTTAAAAACCCGCTTTGTTTTACTGCGCTTTCGCATGTGCGGTCAGTACGCCGTTTTCCTCGTCGATGAGTATGGTGTCATTTGCCGACGCCCCGTCCGCTAAAATCAGCTTTGCCAGAAGCGTTTCCACATGCTTTTGCATATAGCGCTTTAACGGTCTTGCGCCGTAAACCGGATCGTACCCATGCTCCACAATGTGCGCCGTTGCGCGCTCGCTTAACCGGATCCGGATTTCCTTGTCCTCCAGACGGCGGTTCAGATCCGCAGTCAGCAGCGTAATGATTCCGCTGATGTCCGCCTTAGTCAGAGGTTTAAAGAGAATGATTTCATCCAGACGGTTTAAAAATTCCGGCCGGAAATGTCCCTTTACTTCCTCCATAACCTCCTCTTCGCATTCCGGACGGATATTCCCTTCGGAATCGATCCCCTCCAGCAGCTGCAGCGAACCCAGATTGCTCGTCATAATAATAATGGTATTTTTGAAATCTACCGTACGTCCCTGCGAATCCGTAATGCGCCCGTCATCCAATACCTGAAGCAGCACGTTAAAAACATCCGGATGCGCCTTTTCCACCTCGTCGAACAAAACGACCGAATACGGTTTCCGCCGGACGGCCTCCGTAAGCTGTCCGCCCTCGTCATAGCCGACATATCCCGGAGGCGCTCCGATCAGGCGCGATACGGAGTATTTCTCCATGTATTCACTCATATCCAGACGCACCATGTTGGACTCGTCGTCAAACAAGCTTGCGGCAAGCGCCTTCGCCAGCTCCGTTTTCCCGACGCCCGTCGGCCCGAGAAACAGAAACGAACCGATCGGCTTGGTCGGATCCTTAATTCCTGCCTTCGATCGTATAATGGCTTCCGTCACTCTGGTCACTCCGTCGTCCTGTCCGATCACGCGCTTGTGCAGCTCATCGTCCAGATGCAGCGTTTTATTGCGCTCGCTTTCGGTCAGCTTTGCGACCGGAATGCCTGTCCAGCGCGAAATGATACGTGCGATCTCCTCCTCGCTTACTTTTTCATGCACAAGGGAAAGATCCCGATTTTTCAGCACTTCTTCTTCGGCGGCGAGCTGTTTTTCCATCTGCGGCAGTACGCCGTACTGCAGCTCCGCCGCTTTTTCCAGATCGTAATTCTGCTGCGCCTGTTTCATTTCATTGCGCGTTTTCTCGATATTTTCACGCAATCTGCTGACTTTTTCCACCGCGTCTTTTTCATTGTTCCACTGCGCCTTCTTTTCGTTCAGCTCATCGCGCTGTTCCGCCAGTTCCTTCTGCAGGCTGGCAAGACGCTCCATGCTCAGACGATCCGTTTCTTTTTTCAGCGCCGTTTCCTCGATCTCAAGCTGCATCACACGCCGGTTTCGTTCGTCGAGCTCCGTCGGCATGGAATCCAGCTCCGTTTTGATCAGCGCGCAGGCTTCGTCTACCAGATCGATCGCCTTATCCGGCAGAAAACGGTCGGAAATATACCGATGCGACAATACGGCTGCGGAAACCAGCGCGGAATCCGTAATCTTGACGCCATGAAAGACTTCGTATCTCTCCTTTAGTCCGCGCAGAATGGAAATTGTGTCTTCTACGGTCGGTTCATCGACCATAACCGGCTGGAACCGCCGCTCCAATGCGGCGTCTTTTTCAATGTATTCGCGGTATTCATCCAGCGTCGTTGCTCCGACGCAATGCAGCTCGCCCCTTGCCAGCATCGGCTTTAAGAGCTGTCCGGCATCCATCGCGCCGTCCGTTTTTCCCGCTCCTACAATGGTGTGCAGCTCGTCGATAAAAAGGATAATCTGCCCGTCGGAATTTTTAACCTCGTCGAGTACGGCTTTCAGCCGCTCCTCAAACTCGCCCCGATACTTCGCGCCCGCAACCAGCGCCCCCATATCCAGCGCAAACAGCTTCTTGTCCTTTAGTCCCTCCGGAACGTCTCCTTTTACGATCCGATGCGCAAGACCTTCTACCACCGCTGTTTTTCCGACGCCCGGCTCTCCGATCAGCACCGGATTGTTTTTCGTTTTACGGGAAAGGATGCGGATGACGTTTCGTATCTCGTCGTCCCGTCCGATGACCGGATCCAGTTTCTGCTCCCTCGCCCGCTCTACCATATCATAGCCGTATTTGTTCAGAGTATCGTACGTCGCCTCCGGATTGTCGGAGGTAACCCTCTGATTGCCCCGTACCGTAGAAAGCGCCTTTAAAAAACGCTCCCTTGTCAATCCGTATTCCTGAAAAAGCGCCTGAATGGCAGGGTTTGGATATTTTTGCATCGCCAAAAACAAATGCTCTACCGACACGTATTCGTCGCCCATCTGTTTTGCCTCATCCTCCGCATGAACAAGCGCCTGATTTAGATTTTGACCGATGTAGATCTGTCCGCCGGAAACCTTTACCCGCGCAGCCAGACGTTTTCTGGCGTTTTCGAGGAAATGCTCCCTGTTGATCTCCATTTTGTCGATCATTTTCGCGATCAGGCCGTCTTCCTGCGTCAAAAGGGCCACCAATAAGTGCTCCTGTTCGATTTCCTGATTGCCATACTCAAATGCTAATTTTTCGCAGCTATTCACAGCTTCGATGGATTTTTGCGTAAACTTCTGAATATTCATAGCATTACCTCCTTTACATTTGAGTTATAGCACGTTTTGTTAGCACTGTCAACTGTTGAGTGCTAAAATTTTCTGAAAATTTTATAAACTGATGACAATTTCTTTTTTTATTTTATTCCTTTATTCCCATCCCGCAAAATCCATGACTGCGTAATCCGCTCCAGCGCCGGCGTCCTGCTGCGGCGAAATGTTGGAATGTACATAAAAAGCGTCCATTCCGGCGTTTTTGGCTCCGGCGATATCCGTTTTGGAGTCATTGCCTACAAACAGGCTTTTTGCGATATCCAGCCGGCAGCTTTCGATCAAGATATCAAAAAAGCGCGGATCCGGCTTTTTGGTCTTATAATCCGAAGAGATTAAAATCCGGTCGAAATATTTTGCAATATCCAGCACATGCATCTCATACGCCGTAAAAATCCGCTGGGCATTGGAGAGCAGGTATATTTTCTTTCCTGCCGCCCGCAGATTTTCCAGCATGGCTTCCGTTCCGGGATAGACTTTGACATACTCCGTCGCCAGAATCCGGAAAAACTGGCCGGTATGAACGGCAAGCTCCGTTTCCGGCAGAACTCCTTTTTTCCGGAAAAGCTCCGCAAAGACCTCCGTAATCTCAATTTCCGGAGACGCCTCATGCGCATAGGAGGGATCTTTCTCCAACGTGCTTTTTAAATTGGCTTCTTTGGCTTTTACAAGCGCTTCGTAACACTCCCGCAGCTCCTGCGGCGTATAACGTGCATCATAATAACCGTAAAACAGCGCCAGCTTCTCCCAGAGCTGTGCGGAGTTCTCCTCGGTATGAATGTCCACCAGCGTCCCGTACAGATCAAATACATACGCTTCGTAATCCATCGGCAGCGACGCCATCCTGCCGTCCGTCCGTCCCTTTTTTACCATCGGTTTCTCCTCTCTTTGTCCATCATAGATTATCTCCATTATAATCGAACTGTCTGCGCAAATGAAGCAAAATCTTTTTTTCCATGCGGGAAACCGCAACCTGATTCATATCCATGCATTTTGCAACCTCCGCCTGCGTTTTTCCCTCCAGATAACGCATGGTAACCAACTGACGTTCTCTCTCATCCAGCCTCTCCAGAATCTGTTTTACCGCCAGTTCATTGATCATCCGGTTTTCCGTACACCGCTCGTCCACAAGCTGATCCGCAAGCGTCAGGGTACCGCCGTCGTCTTTTGCATCCGATACGGCGATCGGGCGGTAAATGGAATCCACCTCGGTCGTTGCTTCCAGCGCCGCCATCAGCTCCTCCCGTTCCAATCCGGTCGCCTCCTCCAGCTCGGACAGCGTAGGCTCTTTGTTTTTTGTTTTTTTCATCTGTTCTTTTACAATGGAAATTTTTCTTGCATTTTCTTTCATCCGGCGGCTGATATGTATCATGCTGTCATCGCGCAGAAACCGTTTGATCTCGCCAATGATCAGCGGAACCGCATACGTGGAAAACGCATACTCTTTGGTAATGTCAAACCGCTCCACCGCCTTCAGCAGTCCGATGGCGCCGATCTGGAATAGATCCTCCATATCGTAGCCGCGTCCGCCAAACCGCTTTAGCACCAT
>CANQCX010000066.1 GCA_947591115.1 uncultured Lachnospiraceae bacterium
CTGCAGAATATCATCACACCGGATAAACCAAAGGAAATTACCGCACAACTGATCATTGAAGTGGTCTCGGAGCATTTCCACATCTCTGTGGATCAGATGATCTCCAAAAACCGCAGCAATGATATTGCGCGCCCACGACAAATTGCCATGTATCTGTGCAAAAACATGACGGAGACTCCACTTGATACGATCGGCTCTTTATTGGGAGGAAGGGATCATTCCACGATCATCCATGGTGTAAAGAAGATAACGGAAGAATATGAGAGCAAAGAAGCTACGCGTACTTTAATCGAAACCATCAAGAAAAAGATTAATCCGAACTAGTTTCTTCCTATTATAATAGTGACGGATACATACTCTCAATTTCATCCACTTATATACTTGAACAGCGCTTTGATAGAAAGTGGATAGTTTTTTCACATAAAATAAGCGCTGCCACTTGTCCCAATTATGCTTTTTTCATCTACCCTATCCTTAACAGGGTTATCCTTTGAAAAAAGTCTTTCATGAAAAGGACAAAAAGGGGTTATTCACATATGAACGCCCCCTATGATTAATATTACGGATTTCTTTTATTTATTTATGAATACGGAAGGAGTTTTACGATGAAACTAATCTGTTCAAAATCAAATCTGCTGCATGGTGTTAATATTGTTTCGAAGGCAGTTCCTACCAGAACAACAATGGCCATTTTGGAATGCATCCTCATTGATGCTTCTTCTGACGATATTAAACTGATGGCAAACGATATGGAGCTTGGGATCGAAACGAGAATTGAAGGAGACATCATAGAAAAAGGCGTCATTGCATTAGATGCAAAGATTTTTTCTGAGATTGTTCGAAAACTTCCGGATAATGATGTTACGATAGAAACAGACGAACTTTTCAAAACGGTCATTACCTGTGAAAAATCAAAATTCAATATCATTGGAAAATCCGGCGATGATTTTTCCTACATTCCTTATATTGAAAGGAACGATTCGATCGTAATCTCCCAGTTTACTTTAAAGGAGGTCATCCGCCAGACGATTTTTTCCATTGCGGACAATGACAACAATAAACTTATGACGGGAGAGTTATTTGAAATTGATGAAAACCGCCTTAAGGTAGTTTCATTGGATGGACATCGTATTTCCATCCGATATATTGAGATGAAAAATCATTATGACCACAAAAAAGTTGTCGTTCCGGGGAAAACCTTACAGGAGATCAGCAAGATCGTTCCGGGAAATGCAGATGAGGATGTAGTAATCTCCTTTACCAACAACCATGTTGTGTTCGAATTCGAAGATACGACGGTGGTTTCCAGATTGATTGAAGGGGAATACTTTAAAATCGACCAGATGCTTTCCTCCGATTATGAGACGAAGGTTAAGATCAATAAAAAGGAACTGCTCGATTGTATCGACCGTTCTACCCTTCTGGTAAAGGAAGCGGATAAAAAGCCGATTATTATGAATATTACGGACAGCAACATGGAATTAAAGATGAATTCGTTTATCGGTTCCATGAATGAAGAGATTGATATTGAAAAACAGGGAAAAGACATTTTGATCGGATTTAACCCGAAGTTCTTCATTGATGCGCTTCGCGTGATCGATGAAGAAAGCATCAGTCTTTATATGGTAAATCCGAAAGCCCCTTGCTTTATCAAGGATGATGAAGGAAAGTTTATTTATCTGATCCTTCCGGTTAATTTTAATAATGTTTCAAATTAGGAGTTTGTATGATAAAAGTTCAAATCAGAGATGAGGACGAATTTATTAAACTGGGACAGGCTTTGAAAAAAGCCGGTGTCGTTGCTTCCGGCGTCGATGCAAAAATGCTGATCTTAGACGGACTGGTACAGGTAAACGGTCAGGTGGAATTGCAAAGAGGTAAAAAACTTCATGATGGAGATATTGTCTCTTATGAAGGAGAGACAATCTGCATTGTCAAATGATCATAAAATCAATTGAACTAAACAATTTTCGGAATTATGAAAATCTAAAAATTCATTTCAGCGATGGAACCAATATTCTTTACGGGGATAATGCGCAGGGAAAGACGAATATTTTAGAGGCTGCCTATCTGAGCGGAACGACCAAATCGCATAAGGGCAGCAAAGATAAAGAAATGATCCGTTTTGAACAGGAGGAAGCGCATATCCGGACAGTTGTCGAAAAAAACGGAAATGATTTTCAGATCGATATGCACTTGAGGAAGCATGCTTCAAAGGGAGTTGCAATCAATCAGATTCCGATAAAAAAAGCAAGTGAATTATTCGGGATCCTAAATATTGTATTTTTTTCGCCGGAGGACTTAAATATCATCAAGAACGGGCCCTCCGAGCGAAGAAGATTTATGGATCTGGAATTGAGCCAGCTCGATAAGCTTTATTTGTCAGATCTGTCCGGTTATCACAAAACGTTGAATCAGCGGAATAAGCTGTTAAAAGACATTGCTTTTCGTCCGGAGCTTTTTGATACGCTTTCGGTATGGGATATGCAGCTTGTAGAGTACGGACGCAGGATCATAAAAAGACGGAGAGCTTTTATTGAAGAATTAAACGAGATCATTCATGACATTCATTTAAAGATTTCCGGAGGCAAAGAAAATCTGGTTTTGAGATATGAGCCGGATATTGAAGATATCTTCTTTGAAGATGAATTGTCAAAAGCAAAGCCAAAAGATTTAAAATTGTGTCAGACGACGGTTGGTCCGCACAGGGACGATATGCTTTTTTCTATTGATGGAGCGGATATACGCAGGTATGGATCTCAGGGGCAGCAAAGAACTTCTGCATTGTCGCTGAAGCTGTCGGAGATCGATCTTGTGAGAAGATCAATTCACAATACGCCTGTTCTGCTGCTTGATGATGTACTTTCGGAACTGGACAGCAGCCGTCAGAATTTTTTATTAAACAATATCAGCGATATTCAGACGATCATTACCTGTACCGGATTGGAGGAATTTGTAAAAAACAGATTCCACATCAATAAGGTTTTTCAGGTAGTTCGTGGAAAAGTGTATGATAATTTTATTCATCCGCAGGATGAGGAGGTTCATTCATGAGTGAAGAATTACAAAATAATCAAGAATACGGAGCAGATCAGATTCAGATTTTGGAAGGTCTGGAAGCGGTGCGTAAAAGACCGGGTATGTATATCGGAAGCACGTCTTCAAGAGGACTGCATCATCTGGTCTATGAGATTGTGGACAATTCAGTGGATGAAGCTCTTGCCGGATTCTGCAGCAATATTGAAGTGACCATTGAAAAGGACAATTCCATTACGGTCTGCGACAATGGAAGGGGAATTCCGGTCGGAGAAAATCACAAAGCGGGAAAATCCGCTTTGGAGGTAGTATTTACTGTGCTTCATGCAGGCGGAAAGTTTGGAGGCGGAGGATACAAGGTGTCCGGCGGACTTCATGGCGTAGGAGCTTCCGTCGTAAATGCGCTTTCTACATGGCTTACCGTAGAAGTGTACAGTGAAGGAAAAATATACGGACAGCGTTATCAACGCGGAATCGCAGAAGATGAGGTAAAGGTTATCGGAACGTGCGATCCTGAGCTTCATGGAACAAAGGTTCATTTTTTACCGGATAATACGATTTTTGAAGAAACGGTATACGATTATGAAATTTTAAAACAAAGACTGCGTGAAACGGCCTTTTTGACGAAAGGTTTAAGGATCGTATTGATCGACGACAGGGGAGAGGCTCCGCATAAGCATGAATTTCATTATGCCGGAGGCATCAAAGAATTCGTCAATTATCTGAATCGCGGAAAAGAGCCTCTTTATGAGGAGGTCATCTACTGTGAAGGCAGCAAGGATAAGGTTTACGTAGAAGTTGCAATGCAGCATAACGATTCCTTTAACGATTCTACATTCAGCTTTGTCAATAATATCATTACGCCGGAGGGAGGAACCCATCTGGCTGGTTTTCGTAATGCGCTGACGAAAACCTTTAACAGTTATGCAAGAGCGGCGAAGATCTTAAAGGAAAACGATCCGCCATTGACGGGCGATGATATACGTGAAGGTCTTACTGCGATCATCAGCATTAAGGTAGAGGAGCCTCAGTTTGAGGGACAGACAAAGCAAAAGCTGGGAAACAGCGAGGCAAGAGGAGCGGTAGACTCTATTGTAAGTGAAAAACTGACCTATTTTCTGGAGCAGAATCCGGAAATTGCGAAAAATATCTGTGAAAAATCTCTGCTGGCGCAGCGTGCAAGGGAAGCCGCAAGAAAAGCAAGGGATCTTACCAGAAGAAAAACCGCTCTGGAAGGAACTTCTCTTCCGGGTAAGCTGGCGGATTGTTCCGATAAGGATCCGAAGAACTGTGAGATTTTTATCGTAGAGGGAGATTCTGCAGGCGGTTCCGCAAAAACTGCGCGAAGCCGCGCAACGCAGGCAATTCTTCCGCTTCGCGGTAAAATCTTAAATGTAGAAAAAGCAAGACTGGATCGTATTTACGGAAACGCGGAGATCAAAGCAATGATCACAGCGTTTGGAACAGGAATACATGATGATTTTGATATTAGCAAATTAAGATATGATAAGATTATCATTATGACCGATGCCGATGTAGACGGAGCCCATATTGCTACTTTGATGCTTACGTTTTTATATCGTTTTATGCCTGAGCTGATCAAACAGGGGCACGTATATCTTGCAACTCCGCCGCTTTATAAGATCGAGAAAAATAAAAACGTGTGGTATGCCTATAACGATGAGGAGCTGAATCGTATTTTAACGGAAATCGGCCGCGATCAGAATAATAAGATTCAGCGTTACAAAGGTCTTGGGGAAATGGATTCCGACCAGCTTTGGGAAACAACTATGGATCCGGAAAGAAGAATTTTAAAGCAGGTCATGATCGATGAAGAAAGTTCATCGGAAATCGATGTGACATTTACTACCCTTATGGGAGATAAAGTAGAACCAAGACGGGAATTTATTGAAGCAAACGCAAAATATGTTCAAAATCTTGATATCTAAGGGGGAAAATTTAAGTGGATGATAAAATTTTTGACCAAATACATCAGGTTGATCTGAAAAAAACCATGGAAACCTCCTATATTGATTATGCGATGAGCGTTATTGCAAGCCGCGCGCTGCCGGATGTAAGAGACGGATTGAAGCCTGTGCAGCGGCGGGTTTTGTATTCCATGATCGAATTGAACAATACGCCGGATAAACCGCATCGTAAATGCGCCCGTATTGTAGGAGATACAATGGGAAAATATCATCCGCATGGAGATAGTTCTATTTACGGCGCGCTTGTAAATCTTGCACAGTCGTGGTCTACAAGATACCCGCTGGTGGACGGACATGGAAATTTTGGTTCGGTTGACGGGGACGGCGCGGCTGCAATGCGATATACGGAAGCGCGTTTGAGCAAAATATCCATGCAGATGATTGAGGATATCAACAAAAATACGGTCGATTTTGTTCCGAATTTTGACGAAACGGAAAAAGAACCGGCGGTTCTGCCTTCCCGATATCCAAATCTGCTGGTAAACGGCACTACGGGTATCGCGGTAGGAATGGCGACCAATATACCTCCTCACAATCTAAAAGAAGTCATTCATGCCGTTGTCAAATTAATTGACAATGAAATCGAAGGAAAAGAGACCGATATTGAAGAGCTGATTCACATTGTGAAGGGACCGGATTTTCCGACAGGAGGAATCATTTTAGGAACCTCCGGAATTAACGAGGCTTACCGTACCGGAAGAGGAAAGATCAAAGTACGTGCGGTTACCGACATTGAACCGATGCAAAACGGAAAAAACCGGATCATTGTAACGGAGCTTCCGTATCTGGTAAATAAAGCGAGACTGATCGAAAAGATTGCGGATCTGGTAAAAGATAAAAAAGTAGATGGAATTACGGATCTGCGGGACGAATCGGACAGAGAAGGTATGCGGATCTGTATCGAGCTTCGGCGTGATGTTAATCCAAGCGTTGTATTAAATATTTTGTACAAACATACGCAGCTTCAGGATACGTTCGGGGTTATCAATCTTGCGCTTGTCAATAATGAGCCAAAAATCTTGAATCTTTATGAGATGCTCAATTATTATCTGCTTCATCAAAAAGAGGTCATAACCAGACGAACGCAATATGATCTGAACAAAGCGGAAGAAAGGGCTCATATTTTAAAGGGATTGTTGATCGCTTTGGATCATATTGACGAAGTAATCTCCATTATCCGCAGCAGCCGGACTACTCAGGAAGCGAAAGAACGTTTGATGGAGCGTTTTGGATTAACCGAGGTGCAGTCACAGGCAATCGTGGATATGCGTCTGAGAGCGCTGACCGGATTAGAAAGGGAAAAACTGGAATCCGAGTATAAAGAGCTGATGGAGCGCATTCGTGAATTAAAAGAAATTCTTGCGGATGAAAAGAAGTTATTAGGCGTAATTCGGGAAGAAATTCTTATTATAGCAGAAAAATATGGAGATGAAAGAAGAACCCAGATCGGTTTTGATGAATTTGATATTTCTATGGAGGATCTCATTCCGGTAACCAACACCGTCATTACGATGACAAAGGTCGGCTATATCAAACGGATGAGCATCGATAACTTTAAGAGCCAGCACCGCGGCGGAAAAGGCATTAAAGGGATGGAAACCATCGAAGATGATTACATCGAGGAAATGATGATGACGACTTCTCATCATTATCTGATGTTCTTTACAAATACAGGACGCGTATACCGGATAAAAGCATACGAAATACCGGAAGCGGGGCGTACCTCCCGAGGAACGGCCATCATCAATCTGATTCCATTGCAGCCGGGAGAAAACATAACCGCAATGATTCCAATTAAAGAATATCAGGAAAATAAATATCTCTTTATGGCTACAAAGCGCGGAATCGTCAAAAAAACTTCCGTAAAGGATTATGAAAATATCCGAAAAACCGGATTAGCGGCGATTAATCTGCGGGAAGACGACGAATTGATTGAAGTAAAAATCACAGACAACGAGGCGGATATTTTCCTGTTTACCAGATTTGGCCAATGCATTCGTTTCCACGAAAAAGATGTAAGAATTACCGGAAGAACGACAATGGGCGTTATCGGCATGAGTTTGGCAGACAGAGACGAAGTGATTGCCATGCAGATCGATAAGCAGGGCGATTCCGTTATGATCGTGTCGGAAAAAGGACTTGGAAAATGCACTTTGATAAAAGAATTTACTGCGCAGAATCGCGGAGGAAAGGGCGTTAAGTGCTATAAGATCACTGAAAAATCCGGTAATCTTGTCGGAGTAAAGGCAGTCGGGATCGACGATGAGGTTATGCTGATCACTACGGAAGGCATTATCATTCGTATTGAAGTAAAAGGAACGGCTTTGCTTGGAAGAGTAACCTCCGGAGTAAAATTGATTAATCTGGATGATGATGTAAAAGTCGCAAGCATTGCAAAAGTCCGTAAAGATAAAACCATTCTTCCGCCAGAGGAAGAAGAATTAGAAGATCCTTCGCAAACGCCTAGTAAATAAATAATAGCAGAGAGGAAACAGGTTATGCTCCGAACAATCCATACGGATGAGATCATAAAAAATGTCAGGGAGATGTGCATTGAGGCAAATTATGATCTTTCTGACGATATGAAGCAGGCGTTAGATCAGGCGGCTGAAAAAGAGCAGTCAGAGTTGGGAAAAAAAATTTTGAATCAGCTTCAGGAAAACCTAACGATTGCGCAGAAAGATTTTATTCCGATTTGTCAGGACACAGGAATGGCAGTGTTTTTTTTAGAAATCGGACAGGATGTTCATTTTGAAGGAAATCTGATCGAAGAAGCGGTCAATGAAGGAGTCCGTCAGGGATATGAAGAAGGATTCCTTAGAAAATCAGTCGTTCGTGATCCGATCCTTCGGGAAAATACAAAAGATAATACGCCTGCAGTAATTCATTATTCCATCGTAGAAGGAAATCAGGTAAAGATTACATTTGCCCCGAAGGGGTTCGGAAGCGAAAATATGAGCCGTATCTTTATGTTAAAACCGGCGGACGGAATCGAAGGGGTAAAAAACGCAATCCTTACCGCAGTCAAAGACGCGGGGCCAAACGCCTGTCCGCCAATGGTTATAGGAGTCGGAATAGGGGGCACATTTGAAAAATGCGCCCTTCTTGCAAAAAAGGCTTTGACGCGCCCGATTAACGAGCATTCTAAAATTCCTTATGTTGCGGATATGGAAAAAGAGCTTTTGGAAAAAATCAACAAACTTGGCATCGGACCCGGAGGACTCGGCGGTACGGAAACGGCATTTGCCGTAAATATCAACACCTATCCGACGCATATTGCCGGACTTCCGGTTGCCGTCAATATCTGCTGTCATGTGAACCGTCATGTGATCCGCGTTATTTAAAAAATAATAAAGCAGGAAAAATAATGGAAAAATATATCAATACTCCTATTACGGAAGAAATTACAAAGGATTTGCATTCCGGCGATTATGTTTACATAACCGGAACGGTCTATGTTGCAAGAGACGCAGCGCACAAGCGGATGATCGAAGCATTAGAAGAAGGAAAAAAACTTCCGATCGACATAAAAGACGCCGCAATCTATTATATGGGTCCTTCTCCTGCCAGAGAAGGACGGCCGATTGGTTCCGCGGGACCGACTACGGCAACACGTATGGATAAATATGCTCCGACATTGCTGGATCTTGGACAAAAGGCGATGATCGGGAAAGGAAAACGCTCCGCTGAAGTGATCGAAGCAATTGTTCGCAATCAAGCGGTTTATTTTGCAGCGGTCGGAGGAGCGGGCGCGCTAATCTCAAAATGTATCAAAGAATCGGAAATAATTTGTTATGAAGATCTCGGCGCGGAAGCAATTCGTAAAATTTATGTAGAAAACCTTCCGGTTGTAGTCGTAATCGATAAGGACGGCAATAACCTGTATGAAACAGCCGTAAAAAAATATAACCGCCTATAGACGAAAAACAGTAAAATAGTAATTGACAAACCAGAATATTTTTAGTAAAATAATCTATGCGTCACGTACGTAAACAATTTCATCAATGATAATAACTTTGGAGAAGTACTCAAGTGGCCGAAGAGGTGCCCCTGCTAAGGGTATAGGTCGGGTAACCGGCGCGAGGGTTCAAATCCCTCCTTCTCCGTTTGCTTGTGAAATGTGAAAAGTCTCTGCATAGACCTTCACAAAAGTTCTTGTCGGCATATTTTCAAAAAAAATATGTTGACAATCGTTTCTTGTTGTGATAGCATTAACAAGCTGACCGTTTGAAAGCGACCGGAACCTTGATAACTGAACAGTGGAAAACCTTGAAAGATTCATTGAGAAGAATTCAAAAGCACCGTCGGAAGACG
>CANQCX010000067.1 GCA_947591115.1 uncultured Lachnospiraceae bacterium
TAATTTGCCGATTCCGCGCCCGCTTTTGTAAGTGAGTTGAATAATGTGCTTTTCCCGACGTTCGGGAGGCCGACGATACCTAGTTTCATTTTATCTTAATCTCCTTAGTTCTCTTATATTTTATACAGGTTTTCAACAGGCTGCATGATTCAGACAGGAAAACACCTTATCGGATATTCTACACCATTATGCGGATAACGACAAGTGGCATATTGACATACGTCAATACCTCCGTTAGGACCCATTAGGTCCTGCAAAAATAACAATTTCAGGTCTTTTTAGCAACTCGTTCACTATACCGTTCCCTTCTCATTCTTTTCCCTACTTCTGTCCGCGTTCCGTCCTCATTTTCCCGATATATGATCTGACTCCCTCTATCATATACAACTGCAGGGATTCCCAATGCTTTATTTTTCTCCAATTCAATTTTTACAGCAGCTTTCGCACGCTTAATAACATTTTCGTCCGATATATATTCCTCTCTCTGCATGTCATACCCCCGTTTCATATCAAAAGATATCAATCCATTTTTGTATTTCTCTTTATCGGTTTAAATGTATGGTCGATAAACTCAATATAAGGTTTTTTATCAACCTTATCCGAATTGTCCCGATACCACATAAACGATTCTTTTAACCCTTCGTACAAATCTTTTTCATTCGGCATCAGTTCGTGCTGCTTTGATACATCAAGCAAATATTCATAATCATAAAAACTAAAATATTTTCGCTGCTCTGTGCCATCATAGACATTCTTGAAGCTTGCCTCTTTTCCGGCTGCATGGTAACACATTTGAACCCATTGGCGAATGGACACCGGATTTTGATTGCCCACATTAAAAATATGGCATTGCGGTTTATTCTCTATCAGCAAATCGATAAATCTGCATAAATCTTCTATATGAAAAAACTGCAGTTTCATTTCGCCGTCCCTCGGCAGATAAAAGCATCTGTCACGCAGCGCACAGTCAAAAACAAACGCTTCCCGATATAGATTGTTCATCTGTCCGTATATGTAAGGGGGACGAAGCACATATGCAGAGGGTTCCCGCTTTAATAAGGTTTTTTCGGCTTCGATCTTGTCTGTTCCATATTTACCCCAGTATTGATTTTCAGCCAACGGCGTATCTTCTTGAAATGGCTGCGTTTCATATTCCGGATATACCGCGCTGGAGCTGATGAAAATATAATTGTCGTAATATTCCAGAGCGTCCAGCAGACAATTTATCCCTTCGGCGCTGTATGCCGTATCAATTACGACATCAAACCGATAGCCGCGCAATTTTTCTCCGAGATGAAACCTGTCAGCCTCAATCAATCGTACGCCTTGCGGCTGTTCTTTTGTGTTTCTGTTAAGGACATACACATCATAGTGTTTTGCCGCATAGTATTCTGCAAGATATCTGCTGACAAAAACCGTACCGCCGGTAACAAGAATCTTCTTCATGCCTAATCTCCTATTCCTTCATACTCAAGAAACTGCGCCACAGTCATACACTTTGGATGTTCCATTTCCAGACTTAGAAAATCTTTATCTCCCGTAAGAATAATATCCACATCGTATACAATAGCCGCATTCAGGATTGGCTGATCTTTTGCATCGCGTATCAGCTTTTCCGCATAGTCAACCGCCGGAATCAGTTCATAAGACATTTCCGCAAGCAATACTTCCGCATCCGGTAAAAATTGAGGCGCTTTTCGTTTCAAAATATCCCGAATTTCCGCGACATTACGGTCACATAAAATCATATTATAATTATCTGCAATGTGCAGCAAAGCCTGCGCAGGTTTTGACTTCGGAAATAACAATGCGGAAAAAAGAATATTTGTATCTACCAATATCCGCATGGCATCAATCCTTCCCGTATCGCACTTCCTCTACAAGCGTCTGTACATCCTCCTCGCCGGAAATCCCCATTGCCTCGGCAGCTCCGGCAAAAGCGGTCTGCGCTCTGCGGATTGCTTGTGCAGAAGCATTGCTTACAACAACTTCTCCGTTCTGCTTCTGGTAAAACAAAATCTTATCGCCGGATTTAAGATCCAGCAATCGACGAATTTCCACAGGAACGGTAATCTGACCATTGGCAGAAATTTTTGCCAAATTCATAAACCTCATCCTTTCATTCTGAAAAACAAAAATAAAACTGCTATTATTATATCCCAACGCCTGCGAAAAGTAAACCGCGGACAAAAGAATGCGCGTAGTCTACGCATAGTCTGAATCGGCAAAGCCGCCGCTGTCGGGATCGTTCCCCTGCAGCGGCGGCTTGATATACCTTAGCATACATTATATTTCTTCCGGCCTTATGTACTCAATAATATCCGATACCTTACAATCCAAAATGGAGCATAATGCATCCAGAGTTTTGGTAGTGATCGCCTCTCCATGCTTCATACGGTGCAGGGTATTCGAAGGGATCCCATGCTTAAAGATCAAAGCGTACTCTGTTATATTCCGATTGTACAGCGTTTCATAAAACGGTTTATAGGAAATCATTTTTTCCCTCCTCATACTAAAGAAAATATCATACATTCCCTTTTGATTAGGATAAATATATTAGATATATTCTCGAAAAGGCCGCTTTATATGCATGCTGCCGCTATCTTTTCTGCAGCCGGATTCATGATCGGATTTCTTTTAGTTTTTCATGAAAAAAGGCGCTGACATCCTTCTGCTGCTTTGCAACAAATTCCTCCGCCCATTTCATGAGAGAACCCACACAGTCCTCAAATTCCCTGTCCGACAGTGTTTTTTCCAAATCCAGCGTTTCCATGATCCCCCATATGCGTGCAAACCGCATGGCTGTCTCACAGACCGCGTGTTTTTCGTTCATCCGGCAAAGCTCCGTTTGGGAATAAACCATTTCTTCTACGCTTACGCACATTTTACCGCTGTCAATAATTTCCAGTTCTTCGCTTTCCACCTCTTTTCGAAACCCGTATTCCTCGCAGATTTCATTCGGAACATCGCGCACAAACCGACCGCAGTCCAGTCCCTTGTGGGACATGCATGATCGTCTGCCTTTTCCGGTACGGCAGTATTCTGCCGCCGCTGCCCGTACCGCCTGACGCAGATCGAAATTCTCTTCGGGAACCTCAAACCGTACCAGCCGTCCCAGACTTCCTGTTTCCTTCAATACCACTGATTTTACCATAGCAAGCCTCCTTATAAAAACGAATTTACATGAAATAGTACCATAGCGGAAATAAAAAAGGAACCCCGTCCCTCCGATGTGGTTCCTTTCTCTCTTCTCTATCCAATTGCATACAAACCCGCTTAATCCCGCGACTCTACGATAAGCAAAATTCCGTCTTTCAAAGAAATATCCGCCTTTTCCTCAACGATTTCATTGCTGATCCCGACAGACTGAAACCGCTTCATGGTAAAATCGGACAGCGGATAGCGGAATCCGGTCAACGTAATTCCGGTTACCTGCTCTGTGAACGGAATCAGGGAAACATATTTCCCAAACTGCCGGTTTTTGAAAATCGTCATCGGTTCGGAAATCATCCGGATGCGGTTGTTCGGATCTAAAAGCTGCATCTCAACCTGATTCTCCAAGCCGACTCCCAGCAGCGCGATATTTGCCAGTACATGATCCATCCTTGTTCCTACGCTGCCCAGAAGATCCAGCGAATCCACGCCACGCATGATGGCGTCGCGAACGGCATATTCGGTGTCCGTTTCATCTTTTTCCGGATTTAACGTGCAGAATTCGATCTGCTCCTGATTCTGAAAATACGAAAGCGCCTCCTGATCTACGGAATCAAAATCGCCTACGATGATATCCGGCGTCAAGTGATGACGGTACAAAAAATCCATTCCGGAATCCGCCGCATATAAAACGTCATAGCCTCCGTTTTTGATTGTTTCACAGGCAAATGCATCATCAATCACGCCGCCTGAAATGATCAAACCTCTCATATCTTCTCTCCTCTTACATCTGTTCTGTTTTCTATAATATGCTTCAAAACGCCCTGCCGGACGCCGCCCGTTACGAATTCAGCATCTGCAGGAAACGGCTGACATTCTCGGTTATTTCCCCTTGAAAAACCGCGCTTCCCGCTACTATGATATTGGCGCCGGCATCCAGCAGCAGTCCGACATTTTCTAAGGTTACGCCGCCGTCTACCTCAATATCCGCCTTATTTCCCGTTTTTTTGAGCATCTGCTTTAAATCCTTGATCTTTTCTACGGTATACGGGATCAGCAGCTGGCCGCCGTACCCCGGATTGACCGTCATAACCAATACCATATCCACTTTGGACAATACATAGCGGATGGTTTCCAGCGGAGTCGAAGGATTGAGCGCTACGCCCGCCAATAATCCCTTTTCCTTGATGGTGTCGATCGTCCGGTCTAAATGCGTACACGCTTCCGCATGGACGGTAATGATGTCTGCGCCAGCCTCGGCAAAATCCGATAGAAAGCGGATCGGTTCCTCCACCATCAGATGCACGTCAAACATCCGGTCCGTACAGGAACGGATCGAACGGATCAGCGGCATCCCCATAGAAATGCTCGGCACAAATTTTCCGTCCATCACATCAATGTGTACATACTGCGCGCCGGCTTCGTCCAATTGTGCAAGCTGTTCGCCCAGTATGGAAAAATCAGCCGCAAGAATCGATGGCGACAAACAATTCATAGCATCCTCCTAAAATTTTCGGATCTGTTTCATTTCTTCATAGATCAGCACATAGTTTTCATAGCGCACTTTGCTGATCCTGCCCTCCTGCAAAGCTGCTTTTACCCCGCAGTCCGGCTCATGGATATGACTGCATCCGCGGAACCGGCAGTTCTTTTCATACGGCAGGAACTCCGGATAGCACATCCATAATGTTTCTTCCCCAAAACATGGGACATCTATGGAGCTAAACCCCGGCGTGTCCATGATATAAGAATCCTCCGCGATCGGAATGATCTGGGAATGGCGGGTGGTATGCCTGCCCCGCTCAATCTTCTGGCTGATCTCCCCCGTCTCCATCCGGCATTCCTCCTGAAGGCCGTTGATCAGCGAAGACTTTCCGACGCCGGACGGGCCCGCTACCGCAGTGGTCTTTCCCAGAAGCAGCTCCCTTAACGTATCCAGATGAATTTCTTCTTTTGCACTGGTAAAGAGAATCCGGTAACCGGCGGGGCGGTAAATTTCTTCTAATCGCCGCATGGTCTCCTCCGACACCAGATCGCACTTGTTAAAGCACAGAATGGACGGCAGCTTCTGCTCCTCCATCCTGCATAAAAAACGGTCCAGAAGATTCAGATTCGGCTCCGGTTTTGCCGCGGCAAAAATGACAAGCGCCTGATCGATATTGGAAACGGCGGGACGGAGCAATTCGTTTTTCCTCGGCAGGATCCTTTCCACGTTTCCCAGATGCGCATCCGCGTCCAAAACCGCAATCTCTACGTTATCGCCTACCAGCGGCTTCTGGTTTCTGTTCCGGAAAACGCCTTTTGCCTTGCATTCATATAATCCGGCTTCCGCTGTGTAAACATAGTAGAAGCCGGCAATTCCTTTTATGATTTTTCCCTGCATAAAACTTACTGTTTGTTAAACGTAACGGCAAAGCTGTCCGTACCGCTCTCCACATCCTCTGTGGAATTGTCTTCATTTTTGACTGTCTTATACCATGTCACGCGGATCGTTCCGGAGGAAGAACCGACAATGCCCGACTTGGATATCGTATAGGTTCCGCCCGGAGTTACTGTGGTCTTGTTCCAACTGCTGACTACGTTTCCGTTTCCGTCCACCAGCTCAATGTCCACTTTGGTAACCTCTTCCGGAATTTTCAGCTCATAGCTGCAGCTGTAATATTCCGTCTTTTTTCCAAGACTGACGGTAATCGTAACATTGGTGCCTTCCGATACCATCTTGTCGCCCTGAATGCTCTGGCTGATGACATTTCCCTCTGCGACGCTGTCGCTGTAATCCGACTCTACCGTCACGTTCAGTCCGGCGTTGGTCAGCTTGGTTTTTGCCGTTGATTCCGAATCTCCAAGCACGTTCGGCACCTTGACCGATTTTACGCCCTGACTGATGGTAATGGTTACCGTCGTATTTTTCTTGACGGAGCTTCCTCCGACCGGACTTTGGCGGATGACCTTTCCCGCCTCTACTTCGCTGCTGTATTCATAGGCTTTTTCATATTTCAGCTTGTTCTTCTGCAGGTCTTTGATGGCGGTGCTTTCGGAATCTCCTACCACATTCGGAACGGTTACTTTCTCGGAATCTGTCTCAACGCCCGGCTCTCCCGCAACGGTTACTTCAATCGTACTGCCCTTTGCC
This sequence comes from uncultured Lachnospiraceae bacterium, assembly GCA_947591115.1. Taxonomy (GTDB): domain Bacteria; phylum Bacillota; class Clostridia; order Lachnospirales; family Lachnospiraceae; genus Roseburia. The sequence continues at coordinate 6,287 of CANQCX010000067.1, forward strand.
ACTTCTTCGCCTTTTTTGACTTCCTGACTTAAAATCGTGCCATCTTTTTCATCCGACTCCTGCGTATCGATCACAAACAGCTCCAGACCGAGTTTTTCCAGTTCCTTTTGGGCATCGTCATAATCCATGCCTACGACATTGATCATGCGAACCATTTCTTCCGTCTCGCTCTCGCTCTCCGTTTCCGATTCGGATTCCGTCTGGTAAGTCGTTTCTGAATTTCCGCCGCTTTTTCCGAACCGGAACAGTCCAAAGAAGCTTCCGATCAGGTAGAGGATCACAAGCACAATAATGACGGCTACCACGATGCACATAATGGTAATCGCTTTATCCATTTTCGGATTCAGACCGCCCTCCTCGTCGTCCTCCTCATCCAGATCCTCAACGGTCAGTTCTTCCTCGTCCCCGTCCGTTTCTTCCGTCTGAACCGGCGTCCGCTGCTCTTTGATCTGCTGCAGCTCCGCCTCGCTGATAACCTTTGTCTTTCCGTTTTCTACCGCCGGAACGACTACCACAAAATCCTCGTCCGGACTGATCAGGCATTTCCGCAGATCCGCCAGAAGCTCCGCGATCGTCTGATAACGGCGGTCAGGATTCTTCTGCGCGCATTTTAAGATGATCTTTTCCAGACTGATCGGAATATCCGCCGCATACATGCTCGGCTCCGGCATATCCTCCTGAAGATGCTGAATGGCAACCGCAACCGTAGTATCGCCGTCAAACGGAACGCGTCCCGTTACCATCTCATACATGACGATACCGAGCGAATAGATGTCGCTTCTGCCGTCTACAAATCCGTTTCTCGCCTGCTCCGGAGACGCATAGTGAACCGAACCCATGACATCGGAGCTGATGGTATTTGCGGACGCCGCGCGCGCAATGCCGAAATCCGTAACTTTTACCTTTCCCTCCGTAGAAATGATGATATTCTGCGGCTTAATGTCCCGATGAATAATATGCTTGTTATGTGCGGCCTCAATTCCCCTTGCGACCTGTATGGCAATGCTGACCGACTCTTTAAAGGAAAGCTGCCCCTTCTTTTCAATGTACGTCTTTAGGGTAATTCCCTCGACATATTCCATTACGATGTAATACAGTCCTTCTTCGCTCCCTACATCGTAGATATTGACGATGTTCGGATGCTCCAAACCCGCTGCGGACTGCGCCTCCGTACGGAATTTCGTAACGAAATTCCGATCCTCGGAAAATTCCTGTTTCAAAACCTTGATCGCCACAAAACGCCCTAATATATGGTCTTTTGCCTTATAAACATCGGACATTCCTCCAGCGCCGATCTTTCCTACGATCTCATATCGATCTGATAAATACATGCCTTCTGTCAACATTTTGTCACCTCATCCGAAAACGGTTTTATAATAATCGCGGTTATATTGTCACGTCCGCCATTGCTGTTTGCCGTATGGATCAACGTCTGCACCTGCTTTTCGATATCAGGCTCCCCCTGCATGATGCTCAGTATCTCCTCATCATCCACCATATTGGTCAATCCGTCCGTACACAGCAGCACCAGATCCTTCGGGACCAGATCGACCTCAAAGAAATCCGCCTTGATGGCCTCCGTCGCGCCGATGGCTCTGGTAATGATGTTCTTATCCGGGTGTACTCTTGCCTGACTTTCGTCCATTTCTCCCAGACGCACCATCTCCTCCACCAGCGAATGGTCTCTGGTAATCTGACGGATCCGGTCGGAAACCACGTAAAGACGGCTGTCGCCCACGTTGGCAACGATCATGCGGTTTTGGCGGATTGTCGCCGCCACAATGGTCGTGCCCATTCCCCGCTTGGTCTCGTCTTCTCCGGCTTCCGTCAGCAGCAGTTCATTCGCCTTTTGGATTGCCTCTTTTAAAATTGTAACCGGCTCGGTTGCTTCGCTCCTTGCAGCCGATGCCACGATCCGCTCGGTCGTATAGCGCGAAGCATATTCTCCCGCCTTATGTCCTCCCATCCCGTCTGCTACGATATACAGATTCGGGAGATTTCCAACGGCCATGTCCGAAGCAAAATAATAATCCTGATTCATTTCCCTCAGGACACCGGTGTCCGTCATGGAAAACGTCTTCATCCGCTTTGTTTCCTTTCTTTATATCTCTTGCGAAGCTGTCCACAGGCTCCGTCAATATCTCTGCCCATTTCCCTTCTTATAGTAACATTAAATCTGTTTTTTTCAAGCTTATTTTTAAACGCCGCCACATAATCGGCATTTGACGGCGTATAATCCCGCTCTTTGATCGGGTTTACCGGAATCAGATTGATGTGGCAGTTCATGCCCGAAAGAAGCTCGGAAAGCTCCCTTGCATCCTCCGCCGAATCGTTGACTCCGCCGATCAGGCTGTATTCAAACGTGACGCGCCGCCCCGTCTGCCGGAAATAATAGCGGCAGGCCTCCATCACTTCCTTTAGTCCGTATCTGCGGGCAACCGGCATCAGCTCCATCCGTTTTTCCTGATTCGGCGCGTGCAGCGAAAGCGCAAGCGTGATCGCAAGCCTCCGGTCCGCCAGCTCCCTGATCTTCGGCGCAAGTCCGCAGGTCGATACCGTCAGGTTTCTCTGGCTGATATTCAGTCCGTTCCCGTCTGTCAGAAGCTCGATAAACCGCAGCAGATTTTCAAAATTATCCAGCGGCTCCCCCGTTCCCATCACTACCACATTGGAAATCCTCTCCCCGATGTCGGCTCCGATGCGGTAAACCTGATCGAGCATTTCCGCCGGCGTCAGTCCTCTGACCAGACCGTCCAGCGTGGAGGCGCAGAAGCGGCATCCCATCCGGCAGCCTGCCTGTGAGGAAATACAGACGGAATTTCCATGCTTATATTTCATGAGTACGCTTTCGATCGCATTGCCGTCCTCCAGCAGAAAAAGATATTTTCTGGTTCCGTCCAATGCGGAAATCTGCACTTCTTCGGTCT
>CANQCX010000068.1 GCA_947591115.1 uncultured Lachnospiraceae bacterium
CCTCGCATACCGGCAAGCTGTTTGATCTGTTTATCGGAACCGCGGGCTCCGGAGTCCGCCATCATAAAGATATTGTTATACTTATCAAGACCGGTCAGAAGCGCCGTCGTCAGCTCGTCGTCCGTTTCTTTCCACGTTTCGACAACCTCCTTGTAACGCTCTTCCTCGGTAATCAGTCCGCGCTTAAACTGTTTGGTAATCTTATCGACCGTATCCTGCGCATTTTCGATCATCTGCGGCTTCTGCGGAGGTACCGTCATATCGGAAATCGATACCGTCATCGCCGCCTGCGTGGAATATTTATATCCCATCGCCTTAATATCATCCAGCACCTCTGCGGTCTTGGTTGCGCCATGAATATTGATGACCTTCTCCAAAATCTGCTTGATCTGCTTCTTTCCGACATGGAAATCCACCTCCGGCCGAAGCACGCTCTCCGGATCGCTCCGGTCTACAAAACCCAGATCCTGCGGAATAATTTCATTGAAGATCAACAGTCCCAGCGTTGTCTCAATAAAACCGGATTTTTTCGTTCCGTCCGGCAGAACCGCCGTACGGTATACATAAATCGTCTGGTGCAGGGAAATCTCTCCGTTTTCATACGCCAGCAATGCATGATTCATGCTTCCGAAACGATATCCGAAAAGATCCATCGGCGTACACAATACCTTCCGGCGGTTGTCGTTGACATCCTCAAACCAGATGAAGTCGTATAAGCCGATCTCCCTCTTTCCGGTCTTCGGATCCGGCGTCGTCAGCTTCTCTAACTCCGAAACATCGGAAAATACCTGTTCGGACACAGCAGCCGCTTCCGGATCGCCGGAATGATCCGCCAGTTTTTTCATTGTCAAATAGTATACGCCAAGCACCATATCCTGAGACGGAACCGCTACCGGACCGCCGTCTGACGGTTTCAGCAGGTTGTTTGGAGAAAGCAGCATAAACCGGCACTCCGCCTGCGCCTCTACCGACAGCGGAAGATGCACTGCCATCTGGTCTCCGTCAAAGTCGGCATTAAACGCGGTACAAACCAGCGGATGCAGTTTGATTGCTTTTCCTTCAACCAGAATCGGCTCGAACGCCTGAATACCCAGACGATGGAGCGTTGGGGCGCGGTTTAACATAACCGGATGCTCTTTAATGACTTCTTCCAGCACATCCCATACCTCCGGCTGCAGCCGCTCTACCATCTTTTTCGCACTCTTGATATTATGCGCGGTTCCGTTCGCCGCCAGCTCCTTCATAACAAACGGCTTAAACAGCTCGATCGCCATTTCCTTGGGAAGACCGCACTGATAGATCTTTAATTTCGGCTCAACGCAGATAACGGAACGACCGGAATAATCGACACGTTTGCCCAGAAGGTTCTGGCGGAAACGGCCGCCCTTTCCTTTTAACATATCGGAAAGCGACTTTAATGCACGATTTCCAGGACCCGTTACCGGACGACCGCGCCGTCCGTTATCAATTAAAGCATCGACCGCTTCCTGAAGCATACGTTTTTCATTGCGCACAATAATGTCCGGAGCGCCCAGATCCAGCAGTCTTCTCAAACGGTTATTGCGGTTGATGATCCTTCGGTATAAGTCATTTAAATCGGAGGTTGCAAAACGACCGCCGTCCAATTGAACCATTGGACGCAGATCCGGCGGAATAACCGGAATAACCGTCATGATCATCCATTCCGGTTTATTTCCGGACTCGCGGAACGCCTCCACGACCTCCAGCCGTTTAATGATGCGCGCACGTTTTTGTCCGGTTGCGTTTTCCAGCTCCTCTTTCAGCTCCTTGGATTCTTTTTCCAGATCGATTGCCTCCAGAAGCTCATGGATGGACTCCGCGCCCATTCCGACGCGAAATGCATTGCCGTACTGCTCTCTTGCTTCCTGATATTCCGCTTCGGAAAGCACCTGCTTATAAGCAAGCGGGGTATCTCCGCCGTCCAGCACGATATAAGAAGCGAAATACAGCACACGCTCCAAAATACGCGGGGACAGATCCAAAATCAGTCCCATGCGGGACGGGATTCCCTTAAAATACCAGATATGGGAAACAGGAGCCGCCAGCTCAATATGCCCCATACGCTCCCTGCGGACGCTGGATTTGGTAATTTCGACGCCGCAACGGTCGCAGACAACGCCTTTGTAGCGGATCTTTTTATATTTTCCGCAGTGGCATTCCCAATCTTTGGTCGGTCCGAAGATTTTCTCACAGAACAGACCGTCTTTTTCCGGCTTCAGCGTTCTGTAATTGATGGTTTCCGGCTTCTTTACTTCGCCATGTGACCATTCACGAATTTTTTCCGGAGATGCTAACCCAATCTGAATGGCATCAAACTGCATCGACTGGTTATTCTCTTTGATATTGTTTTCCGGCATTTATAGCTCTCCTTCCTATTCTTCTTCGTCGAGGATCCCGTCTTCATCATCGTAATATTCCGGATCGTCCACGTCGTCCACATCATCTACATCGTCGATATCGTCTACATCGTCGATATCGTCTACATCATCAATATCGTCTTCGACGTCATCCTCATCATCGATGTTGACCAGTTCCTCATTCTCAGCGTCAAATTCCTGTTTGGTAAATCCATGCTGCGCAAAGGATTCATTATCTTCAAATGCATAGTCCTTATCGTTTCCGATAATTGCATTGATGTCGGTATTGCCGTATTCGCTGGTTTCGATCAGCTCTACTTCATTCCGTTCTTCATCCAGCACCTTGACATCCAGACCTAAGGATTGCAGCTCTTTTAATAATACTTTGAAGGATTCCGGAATTCCCGGCTCCGGAATATTATCGCCTTTGATGATCGCCTCATAAGTCTTGACACGTCCGATCACATCGTCGGACTTCACAGTCAGGATCTCCTGCAGCGTATACGCCGCGCCGTATGCCTCCAGCGCCCATACTTCCATTTCTCCGAAACGCTGTCCGCCGAACTGCGCTTTTCCGCCGAGCGGCTGCTGCGTTACCAGAGAATACGGACCGGTCGAACGTGCGTGGATCTTATCGTCAACCAGATGGTGCAGCTTCAGGTAATGCATATGCCCGATGGTAACTTTGCCGTCAAAATACTCGCCGGTTCTTCCGTCGCGAAGCTGAACCTTTCCGTCGCGGGAAATCGGAACGCCTTTCCATACCTCTCGGTGTTCTCTGTTGTCCGACAGATACTGCATAACGTCTTCCCGAAGCGTATCTTTATATTTGCCGTAAAAATGCTCCTCCCCTTCGGAAGCCTCTTCCTCATCAAACGGCATATTGACATAATCGTTTGCCAGTTCCAGCGTATCTTGGATATCAATTTCTTTTGCGCCGTCAAATACCGGCGTTTCAATGTTAAAGCCCAGCGCCTTTGCCGCAAGGCTCAGATGGATTTCCAAAACCTGACCGATATTCATACGGGAAGGTACGCCCAACGGATTCAATACGATATCCAGCGGTCTTCCGTTTGGAAGGAACGGCATATCCTCAACCGGAAGCACGCGGGAAACAACACCTTTGTTTCCATGACGGCCCGCCATCTTATCGCCGACGGAGATCTTTCTCTTCTGCGCGATATAGATCCGGACAGACTGGTTGACGCCCGGAGACAGCTCGTCGCCCTCATCTCTGGAGAATACCTTTGCATCCACAACAATTCCGTATGCGCCATGAGGAACCTTCAAAGAGGTATCGCGGACTTCTCTTGCCTTCTCGCCGAAGATCGCCCGAAGCAGACGCTCCTCCGCCGTCAGCTCCGTCTCTCCCTTCGGAGTGACTTTGCCGACCAGAATATCTCCGGCGCGCACTTCCGCGCCGACGCGGATGATTCCTCTTTCATCCAGATCCTTTAACGCATCGTCGCCGACACCCGGCACGTCGCGGGTAATTTCCTCCGGTCCCAGCTTGGTATCGCGGGACTCTACTTCGTATTCCTCAATATGAACAGAGGTATATACATCATATTCGACCAGACGCTCGCTCAAAAGAACCGCGTCTTCGTAATTGTAGCCTTCCCACGTCATAAATCCGATCAGCGGATTCTTGCCCAGCGCAAGCTCGCCGTTTGAAGTAGACGGTCCATCCGCAATGACTTCGCCGGCCTCTACCTTCTGTCCCTTCACAACGATCGGCCGCTGATTGTAGCAGTTGGACTGATTGCTGCGAGAAAACTTCGTCAAAATATATTCTCTTTTGTTTCCGTCTTCTTCTTTGATAATAATACGGTTGGACTCGGAGCTTTCTACCGTTCCGGCTGCTTTTGCCACAACGCAGACGCCGGAATCCACAGCCGCTTTTGTTTCCATACCGGTTCCGACAACCGGAGCCTCGGTCGTAAGCAGCGGAACCGCCTGACGCTGCATGTTGGAACCCATCAGCGCGCGGTTTGCATCGTCGTTCTGCAGGAACGGAATCAGCGCCGTTGCCACCGAAAATACCATCTTCGGCGATACATCCATATAATCAAACGCACTCTTATCGTACTCCTGCGTCTCGTCACGATAACGTCCGGAAACGGAATTACGAACAAAGTGTCCGTCTTCGTCCAGCTTTTCATTTGCCTGCGCTACATGGAAATAATCTTCCTCGTCCGCAGTCATATAAACGACCTCGTCCGTAACGCGCGGATTCTTCGGATCGCTCTTATCGATTTTACGATACGGCGCCTCTACGAAACCGTACTCGTTGATCCTTGCATAACATGCAAGCGAATTGATCAGTCCGATATTCGGACCTTCCGGCGTCTCGATCGGGCACATACGTCCATAGTGCGAATAATGTACGTCACGCACCTCAAATCCGGCACGATCTCTGGAAAGACCGCCCGGTCCCAATGCGGAAAGACGTCTCTTGTGCGTCAGCTCGCCCAGCGGATTATTCTGATCCATAAACTGGGACAACTGGGAAGAACCGAAAAACTCTTTTACCGCCGCCGTAACCGGCTTGATATTGATCAGGCTCTGCGGGGAAATCCCTTCCAGATCCTGTGTCGTCATACGCTCGCGGACAACACGTTCCAAACGGGAAAGTCCGATACGGTACTGGTTCTGCAGAAGCTCGCCGACCGCGCGGATCCGGCGGTTGCCCAAGTGGTCGATATCGTCGTCATTGCCGATCCCCCACTCCAGATGCATGTTGTAGTTGACGGATGCAAAAATATCCTCTTTTGTAATATGCTTCGGGATCAGGTCGGAAATCTCTCTCTTAATCGCCTCGATCCGATCCTCCAAAGAGTCGTATTCTTCCATGATCTGCGCCAGCACCGGATAATACACAAGCTCCGTTACGCCGATTTCACGCGGATTCTCAATCTCCGGAATCCAGCAGCGGATATCGACCATCATAGAAGAAAGCACTTTTACGTTCCTGGTTTCCGTCTGTACCCATACAGCCGGAACCGCCGCATTCTGAATCTGATCCGCCAATTCTCTGGTGGCTGTAGTTCCTGCCGCTGCAATGACCTCTCCGGTTGACGGATCAATGACATCCTCTGCCAAAACATGTCCGTTGATACGGTTTTTCAGCGCCAGCTTTTTGTTAAACTTATAACGTCCGACCTTTGCCAGATCGTATCTTCTCGGATCGAAAAACATCGCGGTAATCAGGCTTTCCGCGCTTTCTACCGAAAGCGGCTCGCCCGGACGGATTTTTTTGTATAATTCCAGCAGACCGGACTCAAAGCTGCCCTGCGGCTCCCGCTCGGTAATCGCCGGATCCTTTGCAAAAGAAGCCAGAATCTTCGGCTCCTCGCCAAACATATCCAAAATCTGCTGATTGGTTCCTACGCCGAGAGCACGCAGCAGCACCGTAATCGGCACTTTACGCGTCCGGTCTACTCTTACACTGAAAACGTCATTGGAGTCGGTTTCATATTCCAACCATGCACCGCGGTTTGGAATGACCGTACAGGAATACAGCGTCTTACCCACTTTGTCATGGGTAATTCCGTAATAAATGCCCGGAGAACGTACCAACTGGCTGACAATAACACGCTCTGCACCGTTAATCACAAACGTACCGGTCTCTGTCATCAGAGGAAGATCGCCCATGAAAATCTCATGTTCATTGATCTCTTCGGTCTCTTTGTTGTGCAGTCTTACCTTTACCTTCAAAGGCGCCGCATAAGTCGCATCTCTTTCTTTGCATTCCGGAATCGTGTATTTTACATCTTCTTCGCACAGAGTAAAATCAACAAATTCCAGACTCAGATGACCGCTGTAATCAGCGATGGGAGAGATATCTGCAAATGCTTCTTTTAGACCTTCGTCTAAAAACCACTGATAGGAATCCTTCTGGACTTCGATCAGGTTTGGCATTTGTAATACCTCTTTTTGTCTTGAGTAACTCATACGCATGCCTTTTCCAGCCCGGACTGGACGTATTCTGTTTTTCTCCATCGACGTTTCACCTCTCGTTTTTATTTGGAATCCGGTAAAACTACCAGATAATGTTGATATTTTCGTGAAGATTTCTATATCTTGTAGAAGCTATCAACTGCAAATATTGCGGTCGTATTTTTTCGCGAAACCCAGTGTTTATCAAGGTTTTTGCCTAAAAAAGAGTATGATAAAGCACACTGCACCACAATAGTGCAACCTATACTATACAACAAAACTTTTTTTTATGCAAGAGGTAAATTAGAACTTTTACGAATTTTCATCATATAGATTTTCATCATATAGAAAAACGCGGCCATGCTTTCCGCACAGCCGCGTCCTTCCATATGATGAAATGAAAAACAGATTATTTCAGGGTAACTTTTGCGCCTTCCGCCTCAAGTTTTGCCTTAATATCATCTGCGGTCGCCTTATCCGCCTGCTCTTTTACGATCTTCGGAGCGCCGTCTACAACGTCCTTAGCTTCCTTTAATCCAAGTCCGGTTACTTCACGAACAACCTTAATAACCTTAACCTTGTTCGGGCCTACTTCCGTCAGCTCTACGTCAAACTCGGTCTTCTCCTCAGCCGCTGCTGCGTCTGCGCCGCCTGCTGCTGCAACAACAACGCCTGCTGCTGCAGATACGCCGAATTCCTCCTCACATGCTTTTACCAGATCGTTTAACTCTAATACGCTTAACTCTTTGATCGCATCAATAAACTCTGCGGTTGTTAACTTTGCCATTTTTCTTTCCTCCATTTAAAATTATAATTGACTATTACCGTTATTCTGCGGATTCTTCCGCCGCCGGAGCTTCCTGTGCAGGAGCTTCCTCTGCTGCCGGAGCCTCTTCTGCAGGAGCAGCTTCTACTGCGCCGTCCGCCGCGCCGCCCTTTTCTGCGATCTGATTCAGAACGCGTGCCAGATTTGCCATCGGCGACTGCAGGCTTCCAAGCAATTTGGAAAGAAGCACTTCCCTGCTCGGGATCGTAGAAATCGCTTTGATCCCTTCCGCATCATAGAAAGTTCCTTCTACAACGCCGGCTTTCATTTCCAGCTTCGGAGCTTTCTTTGCAAACTCGGCAAGCACTCTCGCCGGAGCCGTCGCATCCTCAGTCGATACGGCAAATGCGCTCGGGCCTTCCAGAACATCTCTTAAACTCTCAAATTCCGTTCCTTCTACCGCCCGGCTTACCAAAGTATTCTTGTAAACCTTGTAAGTAACGCCGGCTTCTCTTAACTGCTTACGCAGCTGGGTATCTTCCGCAACCGTAAGTCCGCGGTAGTCTACCACTACGACCGACTGTGCGTCTTTGATCGTTTCTGAAATTTCCTGTACGATAGGCTGTTTCAGTTCTACTTTTGCCACGAATCATGCACCTCCTTATTTTATTTTGCATAAAGACATGAGATAAAAAACCTCCCTGCCATACGACAGAGAGGTCAAACATTTCAAGATGAAGCTTCATCTAAAAATTCCTCGGTAGGCCGCTTGGTTACGCCTTTCGGCACCTACTGTCTTCGGCAATATGCTTTGTGATTATATCAAACTAATTTACGGATGTCAATTCTTTTCCGCAAAACATGCTTGGTGTCTGATAGGTCTTACGCAGCTCTTTTTACATTACTGCGCGATTTTCAATACGTTTAACTTTACGCCCGGTCCCATCGTCGAAGTCAATACTGCACTCCGGATGTACTGGCCTTTCAGGCTGGCAGGTTTTGCTTTGTTAATTGCACCCATAAGAGCCTGGAAGTTGTCGCTTAACTGTTCATTTGTAAAGGATGCTTTTCCAACTGGCACATGAATAATATTTGTCTTATCTAAACGATACTCAATCTTACCGGCTTTGATGTCGTTTACCGCTTTGGTAACGTCCATAGTAACGGTTCCCGCCTTCGGATTCGGCATAAGTCCTTTCGGACCAAGTACACGTCCCAGACGTCCGACAACGCCCATCATGTCAGGAGTTGCAACTACAACGTCAAAATCCAGCCATCCTTCGTTCTGGATCTTCGGGATCAGCTCTTCGCCTCCGACATAGTCAGCTCCCGCTGCCTGTGCCTCATCCAGCTTGGTTCCTTTTGCAAAAACCAGAACCCGTACGGTTTTGCCGGTTCCATGCGGCAGTACAACTGCGCCGCGGACCTGCTGCTCCGCGTGGCGGCCGTCGCAGCCTGTTCTTACATGAAGTTCGATTGTTTCGTCAAATTTTGCTGTCGCATTTTTCTTTACGAGTTCGATCGCCTCAGCAACATCATACTGAGCGGTCTTATCATATGCTTTCACAGCTTCCTGATACTTCTTTCCTCTTTTCATGAAAATAAACCTCCTTGTGGTTTTATCGGGAGAGGACCCTCCCACGAATGTCTTGATTTCCGTCTGTAAGCGATTAATCTACGACTTCAACGCCCATAGACTTTGCAGTACCCTCGATCATGCTCATTGCAGCTTCAACGGATGCCGCATTTAAATCCGGCATCTTTAATTCCGCGATCTCCTTAACCTGAGCTTTGGTAATCTTAGCTACCTTTGTTTTATTCGGTTCGCCGGAACCGGATTTGATATTGCATGCTTTTTTGATCAATACCGGTGCAGGCGGGGTTTTCGTTACAAAGCTGAAACTCCTGTCCGCATATACGGTAATTACAACAGGGATAATTAAGTCGCCCTGATCGGCTGTCTTTGCATTAAACTGCTTGGTAAACTC
>CANQCX010000069.1 GCA_947591115.1 uncultured Lachnospiraceae bacterium
TTTCTGAAATCTCCTGCTGAAATCATTCAAATTTCCTCCTTAAATCACTCTGAAAAAAACTTTTCCATTCTCAATTCTCTCATTTGTCCATTCTACAATAAATGCCGATACTTTTCAAGCTTTATTTATTCCGCTCCTCAATCCCTTTCAGCATCTCGATCCGCCGGACATGGCGTCCGCCTGCAAATTCCGCCTCCAGATACGCCTTTACCATATCTTTGGCAAGCTCGTTTCCTACGATTCTCGCACCGAACGCGAGGATATTGGCGTCGTTATGCTCTTTGACCAGACGCGCCGTCGTAACGTCCGAGCAGACCGCCGCCCTTACGCCGTTGACCTTATTTGCCGCCATGGAAATGCCTACGCCGGTGCCGCAGATCAAAATCCCGCAGTCAAACTCTTTGGCAGCAACCGCCCTTCCGACTTTTTCTCCAAATACCGGATAGTCGCTGCTCTCTGTGGAATTGGTTCCGTAGTCTGTGACGTCATGTCCGAGACGTTTGACATATTCGCAGATCTCCTGCTTTAATGCAACCGCCGAATGGTCATTTGCAATTACAATTTTCATCTGTATCTCCTCTCGACTGATAATTTCTAAGCGTTTGTCAGGTAAAATACGGCAAGCTGCGTACGGTCGCGCAGGGACAGCTTTTCCAAAATCCCGCTGATATAATTCCGTACGGTGCCTTCTCCCAAAAACAGTTCTTCCGCTATTTCCCGATTGCTCCTGCCATGCGCTACCAATGCGATGATCTCCTGCTCCCGTTTCCCGATGCCGTATTTCTGATAGTCGAATTCATTTTTCGGCTGCGCCAGCGCCGGCAGGCGGCTTGCGATCTCTCCCCCAAATACGCTCTGCCCCTGATGCACTGCCAGAAGCGCCGGTACAATCCCTTCAAAATCCTGTTTTATTATATACCCTTTTGCGCCAATGTCCAGCGCTTTTATAATATATTCGTCATCCGAAAAGGTCGTCAAAAACAAAATCTTCGCTTCCGGATCGATTTTCATGATCTCTTCCGCCGCCTCAAGACCGCTCATCTCCTTCATCCGGATGTCCATCAGCAGCACGTCCGGACGGTTTTTACGGTACAGCTCCACCGCATCGGCTCCGTCCTTTCCGCATCCGACGACTTCGATCGACGGCTCCGCTTCCAAAATCGTTTTCAGCGACATGCTGACCAGCATATCGTCGTCTGCAATGACCACTTTCATGGCAAACCTCCTATTCCTTCTGCTGCTTCGGAATCGACAAAAGAATTCCAAAACCGTTTTCCGTTGAAAAACGGATCCGTCCGTTTAACGCCTCCACCCGATCCTGCATATTGCAAAGTCCGATGCCGCTGTTTTCCGGAATGGCGGCATGGGTTCCGTTATCTTCAAACAAGAGCTGGTAAAAACCCGGATGCTCCCGAAGCAAAAGCGTAATGCGGGTTGCGTCGCTGTGCTTGACCACATTCGACAGCGCTTCTTTGATGACCGCGATCAGACAATAGCTGATCTTGCGCGGTATGTGCTCGCCCATATCGTAATCCAGCGATACGGCATAATTCTGCCTCATATCCTTGACCGCGTCAAGCGCCGCCTGATGCAGATCAAACGATTCGTCATGCAGATCGTGGACGCTTTCCCGAATGCGATCCATCGCCTCGTTTAAGGTATCGCTGACGGCCGCAAGCTGCTCGTGGAGCGTCCCGTCTTTTTTATAAAGCGTAAGCAGCGCGCCCATCTGCAGAATGGAGCGGGAAAGGATATGCCCGACATTATCGTGGATTTCCCTTGCAATGCGGTTCCTCTCCTGAAGCGTTGCCACATGAATCTCATAATCCTGCTTTTCCAATAGCTCATCCTGCCGCTGCTGCATCCGGTTTCTCTGCTCCGTACTGCTGTCATGCAGCCGAATCAGCTCCCGCTTCATCCAAAGCTGTTTTTTCGTCCGGACGGAAAGCAGCGCCGAAAGAAGCAGACCGAACAACAGCAGCGGGTTTTTCCAAAACGCAAAAACCAGCGCCGCCGGAAGCAGCCAGCCGTATCTGGGAAAATACCAGATCACATCATAGCAAACCAGCGGAAGAAACGCAAACAGTTCGGGGAAAAACAGACCCGCCGCCAAAAAAGCCGCCGCCAATACCGCTATCCTCCGTACGGACGGCGCATAAAATTCCAGACTTGCCGCAGCATACGTCAATGCGATCAGCGAAACGACGACCGGAAGAAAAAACTGCTCCGTTCGAAGCGCCAAAAACACTCCCAGTACATATAAAAGAAGCTTGTCAATGATGATCTCCATTTTCCCACCGCCTTATCTGCATGAGCATTCCTACCGGTTTCCACCATAACATGTTTCTTTGAAAATGACAAATGTAATTTTCCAATCTGATTTTTGACACTGTTTTTGCCGCCGGCAATCCGGTATAGTGAAAAAAGATAACAAACAGCCGCAATGGCGGAAGGAGGAACGATATGGATGCTCCAATCGTAAAAATCGACAATCTGGTAAAGCGCTACAAAGAGCTGGTAGCGCTCGACCATTTTCATCTGGAAATTCAGGAAGGCGAAATTTTCGGTCTTCTCGGACCGAACGGCTCCGGCAAAACAACGACGATCAACTGTCTGCTTTCCCTGCTGACCTACGACAAGGGAACGGTGGAATTGTTCGGACGCCCGATGCGGCCGGACAGCTACGACATCAAACGCCAGATCGGCATCGTCATGCAGAACATTGCCGTTTTTAACGAACTGACCGTTTATGAAAACATCGACTATTTCTGTTCGCTGTATGTAAAAGAGAAGGCGCTGCGGAAACAATACGTCCAAGAGGCTATTGCGTTTGCCGGACTGGAGGAATTTACCCGTTTCCGTCCGAAAAAGCTTTCCGGAGGCCTGCTGCGCAGATTGAATATCGCATGCGGCATCGCCCACAAACCCCGTCTGATCATTCTCGACGAGCCGACCGTCGCCGTCGATCCGCAAAGCCGCAACCGGATCCTAGAGGGAATCGTAAAACTTCAGGAGGCGGGCGCAACCATTATCTACACCTCGCATTACATGGAGGAGGTCGAACAGATCTGCACGCGGATCGCCATTATGGACAAAGGAAAAAATATTGCGATCGGTACAAAAGAAGAGCTGAAAAAAATGATCAAAAAAAGTGAAATCATTACCATTGATCTGGAGAAGCTTCCCGAAACCGACCGAAAGTCCATATTGGAGCTGCCCCATGTATATCAGGCGGATTTTTCCGACCACCGGCTGACCGTACTCTGCAGCGGGGGCAGGCACAATCTTCTTCGTGTGCTGAACTATCTTCAGGAGCAGCAATTTTCGATTGGACATGTATATTCCAAGCCACCGACGCTGAACGATGTTTTTCTGGAAATTACCGGAAAAGAACTGCGGGATTAGGAGGTCATATGTTTTCGATTATTAAATACACATGGATCCGGCTCATCCGGAATAAAACAAACCTTTTTTGGGTGCTTCTGTTTCCAATCGCACTTGGCGGACTGTTTCAGGCGGCATTTTCCAATCTCAGCTCCTTAGAAGAGTTTTCCCCGATTCCGACCGCCGTTGTCTGCAGCGGGGACGAATCTTCGCCGCTGCTTACCGCCGCCGCTGCCAATCCGCTGCTTTCCGTTTACCGGTGCAGCAGCGAGGAAGCGCTTGCCATGCTGGAAGAACAGCAGGTGGACGGCATACTTACGATCGGCGATTCGATCACGCTGACAGTAGATCCCAACCGCAGCAGCGCGCGTCTGAACCAAAGCATTTTACAGGTTTTTACGGAACAATGCAGCATAAACGCCGCGCTGATCAAAGAAGCTCCTGCCGCCGCGCCGGCGCTTGCCGCGGACGCCGATTTCCGAAAAGAGGTTTGCTACGGACGCCGTTGGCAGGATCCCTACACCCAGTATTTTTACAACCTAATGGCTATGGCGTGTATGTTTACCGCTTTGAGCGGCATTTATATCTCGCTGGAAAATCAGGGAAATCTGACGGTTCTCGGCGCAAGGAAAAACTGCGCCTCGACCAATAAGCTTTTCTGTATCATCGGGGAGCTGATCGCGTATATCGGCTTTGAAGTCTTGCTCAATATCATCGCTTTCCTTTTTCTTATCTTCGTTTACGGGGTGGATATGCGCGCGCGTCTGCCGCTCTCGCTTTTGACGATTCTCATCAGCTCCGCCGCCGGAGTCAGCATGGGTTTTTTCATCGGCTCCGCCAGCCGCCGTTCGGAAAGCATAAAAATCGGATCGGTTACGGCGATTACCCTGCTCTGCTGCTTTTTCAGCGGACTGATGCAGGGCAATATGCGCATGGTTGTCGAGCAGCACGCTCCGTTTTTTAACCGGATCAATCCTGCCGCACTGATCGCAGACAGCTTCTACTGTTTAAATATGCTGGAATCTCTCAGACGCTACACCGTCAATATCCTGACGCTTGTTCTGCTTTCGGTATTGTTTTGTCTGGGCGGATTTCTTCTGACAAGGAGGAAAAGATATGCAGATTTATAATGCGTTCCTGAAGGTCGCGCGTACGCGGGTTACGTCGATTCTTATTTACTATGTTGTTTTCTTGATCTTTGCCATCCTGTCATCGCAAAATACGGCGGATGACAACCGCAGCCGCTTTGAAGCGTCTTCCGTTCCCATCTGCATCATAGACGAGGACAAAAGCGCGGCAAGCCATGCGCTGACAGAATACCTTTTATCCATGCACGAATCGGTCGTTCTGGATTCCTATGAGCCGGAAACGCTCCTTGACAACCTTTATTACGGACGCATCGGCTATGTGCTTTCCATTCCGGAGGGATTTGAACGTGCGCTCCTTGCGGGGCAGACCAAAGATCTGGTTACCACCTCCAAAATGCCGGACAGCACAAACGGTATTTTTATCGATCGGCAGATCGATCTTTACCTTCGCGCGCTGTCCGCCTCCGTATCCTCGGGCGCATCCGTTCCGGAGGCGGTTTCCATCGTAAATACGGCGGTTACCCAGTCTCCGGATGTCCATACGGTATCCTTTGAAGGACAGTCCGCAGGGGAAGATTCGTTCATGTATTATTATTTCCAGTATCTTTCGTATGTTCTTTTGGTCATGCTGCTGGAGGGACTTTCTCCCGTTTTGATCCGTTTCCGGCAGAAAGACCTCCGCAGCCGGATCGCCTGTTCTTCCATGAAACCGTTCGTGCAGAAGGTGCAGCTCGGACTTGGCTGCATGACCTACAGTCTGGCGATCTGGCTTTCCTTTATTCTGCCCAGCTTCCTGATTTTCGGTGCGCAGCAGATCTTAAGCAAAAACGGCCTGCTCTGTCTGATAAACAGCGCGGTGTTTACTCTGGTGGCAACCGCCCTTACGCTCTTTATCGGAACCTTTTCCATTCCGGGCCATGCGCTGAATATGATTTCCAATATCATCGGACTGGGCATGGGATTTTTGTGCGGCGTCTTTGTTCCGCAGCAGTTTCTGGGCGATACGGTGCTTTCCGCCTCACGTTTTCTCCCTGCCTACTGGTATGTGCGGATTACCAATATGCTGGGCGGACTTTCGGAGGAAGCATTCTCCATAGATACTTACCGCCTCTGCATCGGAATCGAGCTTTTGTTCTTCTTCGCCCTCTTTGCGATGTATCTGGCTTCCAGCCGGTTCCACCGCCGCAGTCCGGACTGACGCCGGACCGCGGAAGAGGTCAGCCTCTAATCTTAAACGTGCCGATCTGGTTTGCCAGCTCCTCAGCGGAAACCGTCAGCTCCGCAGATTCCGTTGCTACGGTTCCGCTGTTGGACAGCAGATGATTTGCCTGCTCCACCAGTACGTCGGAGGAGGAAAGGATCTGCTGCGAACTTGCCGCCTGTTCCTCCGAAACCGCCGCCACCGTTTCCGCAACGTTTTCTACGCTTTCGATCTTGCGGATCATCTTCTGCATCAATTCGCCGACTACGGCAATATTTCCGAATATCGTATCAAATGTCTGCGCCGCGTTTTCAATGAGCTTGCTGCTGCTGTTGATGTTGTCCACGCTGGTATTTGCCTGTGCGATGACATCCCCGATGGACGCCTTAATATCCAGAACGAGCTGGTCAATATGCTGCACCGACTCCATGCTGGTATGCGCCAGCGTACCGATCTCCGAAGCGACAACCGCAAAGCCGCGTCCTGCCTCTCCGGCCCGCGCCGCTTCAATGGAAGCGTTTAAGGACAGCAGGTTGGTCTCGTCCGCGATTCCGCCGATGACTTTGGTAATATTGGTAATTTCCTCCGAAACATTTCCTACTGCGTCAATGGCATGCTGCAAAGACTGTACGGACTGGTTAATATCCTGCATTGCCGTACTGATATCCACCATGACCTCTTTTCCTTTTTTGGAGATCGTAATGGTTTCATCCATTTTGCTGCTTACCACATCCCCGTCGCCCTTCGTGTCCGCCACTACCATAGACAGCTCCGTAGCGCTCTGGGCAATATAATTGATGGACTGGGAAAGCTGCTCCACCGTTGCGTTTAACTCCTTCATGGATTCGTTCTGCCTCATGGAAGCGGAATGCATCTGGTCGGAAATATCCTTGCTGCTGTCCGCCTGCGTATGCAGGGTGCTGGAAACGCCGTTGATGGATGAGATCATTTTGCACATCGACTCGATAAATCTTTCCACACACCGGCTCATGACTCCGATCTCATCATTGCTCTTTGTATGGCATTTGATGGTAAAATCTCCGTCCGTCATCGTTTCGATGATCTGTGTCAGCCGTTTTACCGGCCGGATTACAACATGGGTAACCCGCTCGATCAAAACCGTCAGAACAAGCACCGACACAATGCCGAATAAGATCATGATATTCCGCAGACGGTTCAGATCCTGATAGATCAGCTTGGTCGGAATAAAGGAAATCAGAACCCAGTCCGTACCGTCAATTTTTTCAAATACCGTCATATTGCCGCTGATTTCCGTAATCGCAAGATCGTTTTTTTCGATCTTTGACGCCGCCAGCTTCATAAACGGATCGTCCAGCTCCTCCATTTTCTTGGAAATCAGTCCGGTATCGCGCGCCGCTAAAACCGTATGATCCGCCGCGTTGACAAGAACCGATTCCGCGCCGTCCATTTTGACAAAACTGTTGACATAGACGCTGATCTTATCCAAAGAAAGATCCGCCGAAAGCACATACACGTCATCCGCCTTCAGCATTCCGCACGCACTGATGACCTGCGCGCCGGAATCGTTGGTATAAGCATTGGTAAATCCCAGATTTACCCTGCTAAGTCCCTCCTTGTACCACTCGGAATTCAGGATCTTTTCCGCCTCAGCCTTCGGATCTCCCTCCGCCTCCGTATCCAAAGCATCCGAGAGCATCGTAATCGAAATATGACTGATCCGCACGCCAGCCGTAGAACCCGCCATTCCCATATTGTACTCTAAACGTCCATTGGCGTCGCTTTCATTATTCATCGTAAATTCATAAGTATACGTCTGTTTTTCCGGAGTCAGCGCAACCTCCTGACGCTCCATATAACTGATATAGTCATGGTCGGGAGCGGAGATTCCTACAAGCATGGTCCGGTTTTCCTGCGCATAAGCATCAAAGCTGACCTGATAAACCGCGCCTTTTTTCATAGGAATGTCCGCCTGAACAAGCTGCACGCTGTAATCGACGGTACCCTCATTGGCAATATCAATTGCAATTTCGCCATCCCGTAGTTCGGCGGCGGCTTCGCCGTCCATCGCGGTAAGAAATTCCCAGTCCGCACCGTCCGCAAAATCCTCCGCACTCTCTAAATCCCCGTTGCGGATGAAGTTTCCTTCTGCATCCGGCTCCCTAAGTACGACCGGCTGCAGTGCCGATGCCTGATAGAGTTTTCCTTTGGAATCCGCAATGTAGATCCCGCCCGCATAATTGCTGTCAAAGCCGTAATACGCATCCAGAAACGCCTGAAGCTGTTCTTCATCAAAGTCCAGCTTCTCCAGCGACTGTTTCATCACGCTAAACGACGTCATATTCTGATTCAGCCATGACATAATATCGGAAGCCTGACTCTCTACGGAGGTTGCCAGCAGTTCCTGCGCATCCTTTTTTATGACATTTTTGGAAACAAAATAAGACAGGCATGCAAGTACAATGACGATCAATCCTACGATCGGTAAAATGATCCCTAACAGCTTTGTTTTTATCGGAATAAATCTGCCTTCTTTTTTCATCCTAGCACCTCTATTGATATTGCGCCACATTGCTCTTATCTACTTTTTCAAACGGAATCAAAATATATTTTCCGTCTTCCGTAACGCCATCCATACCGGATATGGATTTTCCTGCGGCAAGCAGCTCCGCCGCTTCAATGGCAGATGCCATCTGCGCCTCCATCGGCTGGTAGGCGGTAAAATCCATCCTGCCCTCTGCGATTGCCTGACAGCCGCCCACAGACGCGTCTACGCCCAAAAACAGGACGGAATCCGTACTGATTCCGGCTTCTTCAAACGCGGCCTCGCTTCCGATCGCCATGTCGTCATTGTTTGCCGCCACACAGTCCACCGGCCGGTTGGTTTTTAAAAAGATCCGCGTCAGCTCTTTTGCCGTATCCGTACTCCATCCCGCAAAATCCTCAAACACGTAATGGATGGTTTTTCCGCTCTGATTCAATGTCTGCTTTAAGCCGTTTGTCCGTTCGATCGCGCCGGACGCATCTTTGGGACCCTTTAAGATCATAACGTTGATCTCATCTTTTTCGGCAAACTGCTCTAATATGTATTCCGCCTGATACTGCCCCGCCATATATTCATCCGACGCCACGTAAATATAGCGGTCTTTCTGCAGCTGCTCCTCCTCCGGCGCATTGTTTAAAAAGACGATCGGACGCTCCTGCGCCGCCGCTTCGATCTCTTTTACAATATCCGCCGACACCGGACCGCACAAAAACACATCGCTTGATTCTTCCGCTTCTTTGATCTGCGCCACCTGCGTTTCCACAGACTGCTCGGCATAGCCTGTTTCAAAGGTATCGCCGTTCTGCTGCGCCTGCTCGCTCAGACTTTGCGACCAGCCTTCATAATAG
>CANQCX010000070.1 GCA_947591115.1 uncultured Lachnospiraceae bacterium
ATCGGCAGGGTAATTCCGTTGTTTAAAGACGCGACCGTACGGGAAATGCTGCTGATCTCCTGAAGATTGACAATATAACTGTTATGGCAGCGGCAAAAATACTGCCTCGGCAGCATACTCTCAAACATGGTAAGGGTGGCGCGCAGCGAAATGACATCGTCCTTTGTATGGATGGACAGCGTATGATTCATGATCTCCACATACAAAATCTGATTGACATAAAGCGCAATGGTTTGTTCTCCTACCTGAACATAAATCCGCTGTTCACAGCTTTGCTGCGAACGGAGATCGATCAGCAGCGCCTCCCCCAGCGCCTTATAATCGATCGGCTTTATTAAAAACTGAACCGGCTGCACGCTGTAGCCGTCGCGCAGGTATTCCTCCGACGAACTGATAAAAAGAATGCTGATCGGGTTTTCCTGCTCCCGCAGCATACGTGCGATCTCAAAACCATTCTGATCATCCAGAAAAACATCCAGAATGACCAGATCAAAGCTCTGTCCGGCGGAAAGCTGCTTTAAAAACTCTTCGGCTTCATGGAATACCGTTACTTTAAAATCTATGTCCCGCTCCTGCAAAAAATGGCTGCAGAATTGATAAAGTTCCTCTCCGAGTGCAGTATCATCATCACAAATCGCCAGCTTGTACATTGTGCTGTTCCTCCTCTTGCCTCACTTTTTCCGTCAATTTTAAAGCTGTTTGAACCGTAAAGATCTGATTTTCATAGGAAATATCCAAAATACTCTGATACTTTTCCACGATCGCCCGCATCTGCCGCAAGCCGTAACCATGCAGCATTTTATCCTTCTTTGCAGTTACGATATGGTTGTTCTCATCCTTTTTTAGTTCTTTTGCATCATACGAATTTCTGCAGCAGATTGCAAGAAATTCTCCTTTACAGCGAATCGACAGGTCAATAAACAGTTCCTGTTCGGGTTCCCTCTTTTTCTTCCGGCAGCATGCCTCAATGGCATTGTCCAGCATATTCATAAGCAGGGAAACCAGATCGCTGTCTTCTATCGCAAGCTTCTCCGGAACTTGGATATTCGTGCGGAATTCGATTCCCTCCTGCGCGGCTTTCTGGGAAATCGTCTGCAAAATAATATTGATGACAAAATTCGGCGTGAAGAAAACGGCTGTGATCTCTTTCATCTGCTCATTCTGCTTTTCCAGATAACGGCCGATTTCCTCAAGCTTATTCTGCTGGTACATCATGTAAAGCGAAAGCCGCTCATTTTTCCATTCGTGCCGCAGCGCAGAAGTTTCTTTCATATTATTCATGATCCCATTATAACCATTTAAGATCATTTCATTTTTGATCTTTAAAATGCGGATGCTTTCCGACGAATTGTACAGATAGATCACATTGGAGATCAGCGCGGTAAAGGCGGCGGAAATCAAAAGCAGATTCATAAGCAGCGCAATGCGCATTTGAATGGTGCTTTCCGGATCCGCAAGCAGTTGAACGATATTCGGCCACACCATAATGTTCTGCGGCAGACCCGCCAGCAGACTGATGGAGCACAAGACCAGCGGAAGTATCGTCACGATCCCCAAAATCAAAAACATCTTCTTATGACGGTTCAGTACAATATAACCGAGCAGAGCAAAATAAAAAGCGTTAATTTCATTCCTGCCGGAATGGCATAATAATTGGTAGCCGCAGCCAGCAGCGAGTCCTTTTCCTGCAGGCTTTCCTTTTGCACAAGCGGCGGGAAGATATAATCCTGCTCATCCAGATACCGGCATTCAATAAGGACTTCATGCTCGTCTTCGCTTTCCCCTGTCGAAAAATCAATCGTGAACGGCGACAGCATATTGGAAGACCGGACGGTCCTTCCCTGATAAACGCACTCCCCGTCCATATAGATTTTTAGTTCCGCCGAGCCTACCCATAACGTATAGTTATGGCTCAATTTGTCATCCCGAATCGAAAAAGAACACTCATAAAAGCCGTCCAGCCGAACCTGTTCCGTACCGTCTATTGTAAATTCCGAACGTTCCCCCGTATCGCTGACAAATTCCATTTTATCGAAGCTGACAAGCTCCACTCCGCTGTTCAGCGTAGATTCGGTAAAAAACCGCACAAAAAGAATGACTGCGGCGCAGATCACGATAAAAATCATCAGACATGCCAATTGCCGCGTTTTTTTCATGTTCCGTTCCCCCTGTTTTCATCAATAAACACATCAATTATTCTATTACAATCGAAAAAATAGTACAAGTTCTGCTCAAAAAACATCGCAAACGACAACGATATGACGCGGATAACCTCTATTTTTTTCAATCATATGATATAATGATAGCAGATATAAAAATACCCTCATATTCACACTGCAAGTCTGGCAAGTCCCCCAAACATGCGCTTTTATACGCATTCTTGCCGGAGCTGCGGTGTGAATATGGGGGGAATTTTTTATTCCCCGATGATATCCGGTTCCGGATAATCCACGCCAAATGTATCTACGGTAACGCTTTTCATAACCTGCGGCTCAAGCGGCCGATCGCCGTTATCGGTTGCCGTTTCTGCGATCTTATCCACAATTTCCTGCCCTTCGATTACTTTTCCGAACGCCGCATAGCTGCCGTCCAGATGAGGCGCATCCTTATGCATGATGAAAAACTGGCTTCCCGCGGAATCCGGCATCATGGAACGCGCCATAGAAAGTACGCCCGCACTGTGCTTTAAATCATTGGCAAAACCGTTCATTGCAAACTCTCCTTTGATTGCGTAACCCGGTCCGCCGATGCCGATCCCTTCCGGATCTCCTCCCTGAATCATAAATCCGCGGATCACACGATGGAAGATCAATCCGTCGTAAAATCCCTTCTTAACCAGACTGATAAAGTTATTGACCGTATTCGGCGCAACCTCCGGATAAAGCTCCGCTTTGATGACGCCTCCGTTTTCCATGTTAATTGTCACAATTGGATTCTGTGCCATTGTTATCTCCTTTCCCTACCGAAAAATTCTTTTCTTATTTTATCTTAATTTTCTTCAAGCTCCTGAAGCGCTTTTACTACTTTTGTAAACTCCATAAAATGAGACGCTTTTACCAGAACCGTATCGCCCGCTTTTACATAGGAAAGCAAGACTTTTGTCATTTCTTCCCTCTCCGGATAGTAGTAGACCTCTCCCTCCGGATAAACGGCTTCCGCCGCTTTTTTGTATTCTTCGGCAAGCGTGCCGCTGCAGAACAGCGTGGCGATTTTTAGGCTTCCCGCATATTCGCCTACTTCATGGTGCAGCTTTCTTTCCTCTGCGCCCAATTCGCCCATATCGCCGAGTACCGCGATCCTTCTTCCCTTTGCATGAGCAAGCACGCTGAGCGAGGCTTTCATCGAAACCGGATTGGCGTTGTAGCAATCGTCAATGATCTGAACGCCGCCGGCTTCCAGAATATGAACGCGTCCGGCGATCGTATGCGCTTTGGCGATTCCCGCCGCGATTTCTTCCGTAGTCAGTCCCATCTCAAGGCCGACCGCCGCCGCCGCCAGCGCGTTGTAGACATTGTGCTTCCCCGGAATCGAGATCTCCGCCAAAAAACTGCCTTTTGGCGTATGGATTACCGCGCGCATCCCGTCAAATCCCAGATTTTCTATGTGATCAGCGTATATGGACAGACCCTCTCTTTTTCCGATCCCGTAAAAGACAGGCGCTTTGCCGTTTACTACGGTGCAGGAAGCCAGTTTGTCATCGTCGCCGTTTAAAATTACGGTTCCGCCCTCCTTCATATGGTCGAAGCACTCTGTTTTCGCTTTTAATACCCCGTCCCTGTCCTTTAGGTTCTCCAAATGACAGAAACCGATATTGGTCAATACGCAGATATCCGGATAGGCAATTTCCGCCAGCCGGTGCATCTCTCCAAAATCCGAAATTCCCATTTCCAGAACTGCCGCCTGATGCTCTTTTTTTATCTGGAATACGGTCAGCGGAAGTCCGATCTCATTATTGTAATTTTCCGCCGTTTTATGCACTGCATATTTTTCGGAAAGAACGGACGCCACCATTTCTTTGGTACTCGTTTTCCCGACGCTTCCTACGATTCCCACGACTTTGATATCCAGACTCCTGCGGTAAAACGCCGCCAGTTTTTTCATCGCCGTTTCTGTCGAACCGACCAAAATATACGGACCTGCCGCGTCTTTTAGCTCTTTCTCGGAAAATACGGCAAGCGCCCCCTGTGCAAATACCTGCGGGATAAAATCATGGCCGTCCGCCCGTTTGCCCTTCATCGGGATAAAAAGAAATCCCTTTTCTACCTTCCGGCTGTCCGTAACCGCTCCGGTAATCTGCTCCTTTTTCAGCGCCGCATCCCCGATATAGGTTCCGTCACATACCTCCGCAATCTTTTCCAGCGTCAGCTCCGGCATCCGCTCATCCGTAATCACATGTGCTTCTGTGTTCATTTCGCTTCCTCATACCGTTTCATTGAAATTTTGATGATCGTTTCACATAATGTCGGAAAATCAATTCCGACCGCTGCCGCCTCCTGCGGAAGCAGACTCGTCGGCGTCATCCCCGGAAGCGTGTTGGCCTCCAGACAAAACATTTCTCCTTTATCGTTTAACAGGAAATCCGAACGGGAATACGTCGTCAGTCCCAGCGTTTTTGCCGCCCGCACCGCATAGTCCTGCATCTGTCTTGCCGTTTCCTCCGGCAGATTTGCCGGACAGGTTTCTACGGTGCTTCCCGCTTTGTATTTGTTCCGGTAATCGTAAAATCCGCTCAGCGGTGCAATTTCAATAATCGGAAGCGCGTTTTCTCCCAGTACTCCAACCGAAAATTCTCGTCCGCTTATGTATTCTTCGATGATCAGCTCATTCTCCCATTGAAAGGCGTCTTCCAGCGCACGCTGAAACTCCGCCTGTTCCCGCACGATCGTTACTCCGATGCTGGAGCCGCCGCAGCATGGCTTGACTACGCAGGGAAGCTGCAGTCCTAACTGTTCCGGAGTTTTGCCGCACTGCTCCCTCGTAATGAAAATGCCCTGCGGCATCGGTATCTGCGCGGTTTTCAAAAACTCTTTGGTCATTTCTTTATTCATAGAAATCGCGCTGCTGAGATAGCCGCTTCCCGTATACCGGATTCCAAACAGGTCAAACGCCGCCTGAATCTTTCCGTCTTCTCCGTCCGCGCCATGCAGTCCTATAAATACGATGTCCGCCATTCTGCACAGCCGTATCACGTTCGGTCCAAAAAAGCAATCGGAGGTATCTTTACGGGAGGCTTTGACCTTCGCCAGATCCGGCGCCGTCTCCGGTATCTGCCCGACCTGAAGGCTGACCTCCTCCGCCCGTTCAAAAATCCCGTCCAAATCTTCTTCTTCATCTTTGTAGCCCATAAAAACATCCAGCAGGATGACCTTGTGCCCGTTTTTCCGCAATGCTTTCGTTACCATATTTCCGGTCTGAAAGGATACATCGCGCTCGGTGCTCAGTCCTCCTGCCAACACTACGATCTTCATATCTTCTGCCTCTTTCTTCTTTCCTTACTGATATCGATACCATTATACTAAATCATTCCGGAGTTTCCAAGTACAGAATGCTATTTTCTATGTCCGCATCAGCAGCAGTCCCATGTATACAGTACGCGCGAAAAATCCTGCGCGGCAAGATCCTCCGGCGTGATGAAGAAATTCGCAACGCCGCAGTCGCCCCACATGATCTCGCGGCCGTCCGCCTCTCCGCTGTCGATCTGCAAAAGAAGAACCGTATAGCGCTCTAATTGTTCCTCCTCCCCGCGGGGATCCTCCTGAGTGAAAGCGGGATAGCCGCCGATCTTATGCCCAAAGTTGTCATCCTCCTCAAAGATGCTCTCCGCCGCTTCATCCGGAAGATCGAAGACGCTGGCAATCCGGTACTGCGGATATTCCCGATTCCAGCTTTCGGTAAAAAGCGGATCAAACGAAAAATCGCAGACAGAGATTCCCTCCTGACAGGTCTTTTGAAAGCGGATGCCAAACTCGCCCTCCAGCGGAAAATAAGTTTCATCCTCCGCTGACCAGGGAACATATTTTGCAGCGCATTCCTCTTCGGTAACGCTCTCATCCAGCCGGTCGTAATAAACCACCCTGCTGATATCGTTTTTTATCATATCTTCGGGACTGTCCTCCAGTCCCCATACATCATCATCCAGAATCCAGAACTGCAGCATTCCCGAAGCAGAAAGACCGGACAACGGAGAATCCGGCGGCAGCTCCGAAAGCCTTATCTGCGCCAGAAGGCGAAGCTGTCTCCCCAGACGATCCGCAGGATAAGTCCCATCCTTCGGCAGATAAGGAATGCCTCCCAGTTTGCTTCCGGTAATTGAGACGGGATCGCCGGTCAGTTGGAGCTCTACCTTGCTTTTTTGGGAAACAGACCGCAGCTTCTTCACAATTTCCGCCGCCTTCTCCTTTGCCTCCTGCTCCGGTATGGTCAGCTCGGGATTCGAAACAACCGGTTTTTTGGCATTTAACGCAGAAGCGTCTTTTGGAACAGACGCGGTTTTTTGCTCTACCGCAGGTGCAATAACGGAGGTCTGTTCCAGCTCCGGTTTCTTTTTAAAAAAATTATACATCATCATCAACATGCTCATTCTTTTTCCCCCACTTTCTTATTTCTATAAAGTATAGCGGAATTACCGCAAAATGACAACTGTATTCCGCTGGACAAAGCTTTCAAAATGTGCCAAGATAGGTTCAGAAAATTCAGGGGAGGAATGCATCATGATGATAGGTATCGATCTGGGAACCACCAATTCCCTTGTCAGCGTATACCGAAACGGAAAAACCGAACTGATCCCCAACCGGCTGGGAAGGAGCATGACCAGCAGCGCGGTAAGCGTACTGGAGGATGGCAGCCTGCTGGTAGGCGATGCTGCAAAAGAACGGCTGGTGGCGCATAGAAGCCAAACAGCGGTTTCCTTTAAGCGGCTGATGGGAACCGGCGTTTACGCCGCAGGAGCTGTCCGCTCTGGTGCTGAAACAGCTTTATGCGGATGCAAAAGATTTTTTGCAGGAGGAAATAGAAGAAGCCGTCATCAGCGTACCCGCCTATTTTGACGACAACCAGAGAAATGCCACCAAACTGGCGGCGGAGCTGGCAGGTCTTCCGGTAAAGCGGCTGATCAACGAACCTTCTGCGGCAGCATTAAGCTACAGCCTGTCCTCCGGCAGAAACGACTGCTGCCTGATGATCGTAGATTTTGGCGGCGGAACGCTGGATGTAAGCATTGTCCAGTGCTTTGAAAACGTCATCGAGATCATCGCCATTGCCGGAGACAACCGTCTGGGCGGAGACGATGTGGACCGCGCCATTGCAGACTATTTCTGCAGACAGCACAGCATTTTGGAAAACACGCTTTCCGACAGTCAAAAAGGATCGCTGCTCCGGCAGGCGGAGGCTGCAAAAAAGGCGCTCTCCGCGGAAGACGCCGCACCCCGCATCCGGCTTTTTACAGACAGGGAGCTTTCCCTGACGCTGGATAAACCCCTGCTTGCCAAAATCTGCCAGCCGCTTTTCGAGCGCATCCGGCCGGTCATTGCAAATGCCGTCAGGGACAGCCGTCTGCAGCCGTCGCAGCTAGACGATGTCATTCTGGTAGGCGGAAGCGGAAAACTGGCGGTACTGGCGGACTATCTTGAAAAGCTGCTGGGAAAGCGTCCGCTGACCGCAGAGAATCCGGAAACGATCGTGGCGGAGGGCGCTGCCATCTGCGCCGGTATCAAGAGCCGCAGGGAAGAGCTGCGTGACATGGTAATGACGGACGTCAGTCCGTTTTCTTTAGGCATCGCCGTAGCGGATGAAGCCGGCGACCGGAATCTGCATATGGCAACCATGATCTCCCGCAGCAGTATGCTCCCTGCCAGCCATAAAGATCGGTTCTATACGCTAAACAACGATCAGGAATGGATCCAACTGCAGATCTATCAGGGAGAAAGCTATTATGCGGAGGAAAACCGTAAACTGGGAGAGCTGACGGTGCGCGTTCCCGCCGATCTGGCAGGACGCCAGTATGCGGAGGTAACCTTCGCCTATGACATCAACGGCATCCTTCATGTAGAAGCCAAAAGCAGCGGCGGAGATATTCGGGAGACCGTAATCGTGAATCCCGAAGTCCATATGAAGGAAGAAGAAATCCGGCAGAAGGTGGACGAACTGCGGCGGCTGCAGTTTGCAAACGAAGAGGATCAGGAGGAGCTGCTTTTGACGGCGCGGGCGGAACGGCTTTACGCCGAGCTGACCGGAGAACCGAGGGAGCAGGTAGGAGGGTTTCTGCAGAGGCTGCAGCAGACAATGAAATACGGCGGACTGGTGGAAAAGAAAAAGCTGCGCCGAGAAGCGGCGGACTGGCTGGATCAAATGGAAGAATGGGTGTATTACGCCTCATGGGAACTGTCAGACCGCTAATAACAATTGAAGGGGAGGCATCATATGGAGTCAGTATGGGAGATTCTTGGAATCGAAAAAACGGATGATATCCGCGTAATCAAACGGGCATACGGAAGCATGGCGGCAAAATATAATCCGGAGGAGCATCCGGAAGAATTTCTGCGGCTTCGGGAGGCATACGAACAGGCGGTTCGGATAGCGGAGGGACAAGCCGTACCAAACGAAGCGGCGGACAAAAACCAGCCGCTGCAGAAGCAGAATGAAGCTCCGCAGAACGCATCGGACGGCTTTCATTGGGATTTTACAGAAGAAGTCCCTTTGGCGGACGGACCCGCGATCCAAAAATTCCGCGAGCTTTATCTGGGAAAACGGAGAAAAGACCGAAACGCATGGAGCGATTATTTTTTGAGTGCGGATTTTCTGGCGGTATACCGGAATCCGGATTTTCTTTCGGCAATGCTGAATACTGTTCTGGAAAATCAGGAAAGCTTTCCGCCCAATAAAGAATTTCTAACGGAGCTTTACATAACTTATGGACTGACCGAGTCCCGCAGAATAGACGGCAGGCTCGAGCCGGAGGAGGGCGCGGCGTTTGACGGCATTGAAGCAGTGCT
>CANQCX010000071.1 GCA_947591115.1 uncultured Lachnospiraceae bacterium
GATGTCCGTCGGAGCTTTGTCTGGAAGAAAATCTGGAAGAAACAAAGAAAAAGAAGATCGTTTTCATTGCAGGAGGACTGGGAACGGCGCCGGTTTATCCGCAGGTAAAGTGGTTAAAGGAGCATGGCGTGGATGCGGACGTGATCATGGGTTCGCGTACCAAAGAGCTGCTTTTCTATATTGACGAGATGAAGGCCGTTGCAGGAAATGTATATGTTGCGACTGATGACGGCACCTATGGATTTCATGGAAACGGCTGCCAGCAGTTAGAAACGCTGGTGGAAAATGGGCAGCAGTATGACCACTGCGTTGCGATCGGTCCGATGATCATGATGAAATTCGTATGCCTGCTGACCAAAAAACTGGAAATCCCTACGGTGGTTTCCATGAACCCGATCATGGTAGACGGAACCGGAATGTGCGGCGCATGCCGTTTGATGGTAGGAAATGAAGTCAAATTTGCCTGTGTAGACGGACCGGAATTCGACGGGCATCTGGTAGATTTTGATCAGGCAATGAAACGGCAGCAGCAATATAAGACAGAAGAAGGACGCGCAAAGCTCGCTTACGAAGAAGGGGCAACCCATCATGGGGCTGCGGTCAGTGCGGAGGTGGCAAATAATGGAAGGAATGGTACGGGTACCGGTTCGCGAGCAGGAGCCAAAGGTACGTGCAGCGAATTTTGAAGAGGTTTGTTACGGATATAACAGCGAGGAAGCAATTCAGGAAGCCAAGCGCTGCCTGAACTGTAAAAATGCACAGTGTATGAAGGGATGTCCGGTTGCAATTGACATTCCTGCGTTTATTGAGCAGATCAAAGAGGGCAATTTCGAAGAGGCCTATCAGAAGATTTCGGAAAGCTCCGCGCTTCCGGCAGTCTGCGGACGCGTATGCCCTCAGGAAAGCCAGTGCGAGGGAAAATGCATCCGAGGGATCAAGGGCGATCCGATCGCCATCGGCAAGCTGGAACGTTTTGCCGCCGATTGGGCAAGAGAAAACGGCGTTCAGCCGAAAAAAGCGCAGAAAACAAACGGTCATAAGGTTGCGGTCATTGGCTCGGGACCGGCAGGACTGACCTGCGCCGGAGATCTTGCAAAGCTGGGGTATGAAGTGACGATCTTTGAAGCGCTCCATCAGGCCGGCGGCGTATTGAGCTACGGAATTCCGGAATTCCGTCTGCCGAAGGAGAAGGTCGTAGCGCAGGAAGTAAAAAATGTAGAAGCGCTCGGAGTAAAGATCGAAAAGAACGTTGTAATCGGAAAATCCGTTAAAATTGATGAGCTTCTGGAGGAAGAAGGCTTTGAAGCGGTATTTATCGGCTCGGGAGCAGGACTTCCGCGGTTTATGGGAATTCCGGGAGAACAGGCAAACGGCGTATTTTCCGCAAATGAATTCCTGACCAGAAACAATTTGATGAAAGCGTTTAAGGAGGACTACGAAACGCCGATTTCCAGAGGAAAGAAGGTCGTTGTAGTAGGCGGCGGAAATGTTGCGATGGACGCAGCCAGAACCGCGCTTCGCCTCGGCGCCGAGGTGCATATCGTATACCGCCGCGGCGAGGAAGAGCTTCCGGCAAGAAAAGAAGAAGTGCATCATGCAAAAGAAGAAGGCATTATCTTTGATCTGCTGCAGAATCCGACCGAGATCCTCGTAAACGAGGACGGCTGGGTAAGAGGCATCCGCATTATTAAAATGGAGCTGGGCGAGCCGGATGAATCCGGAAGAAGAAGTCCGATCGAGATTCCGGGTTCGGAATACGAAATCGAATGCGATACGGTAATCATGTCGCTGGGAACCTCCCCGAATCCGTTGATTTCCTCTACCACCATCGGTCTGGACACGAACCGCCGGAAATGCATCATTGCATCCGAGGAAAACGGCGCAACCTCCAAAGAGGGCGTATTTGCAGGAGGAGATGCCGTAACCGGCGCAGCAACCGTAATTCTGGCAATGGGAGCCGGAAAAGCTGCGGCAAAGGGCATTCATGAATTTATTTCCAATCGATAGTCTGTCGGTATACTACGGTTGGCATACTACGGTATCAAAAAAGGGAAAGAATTGGTTTTTATCAATTCTTTCCTTTTTTGCATTTTAAGAAAGACTTTATGGAAAACGGATATACTAAAAAGGCGCAAACTACATAGAAACGGATATGAGGTCGGAATGGAGAAGCAAAAGCAAAACAAAGAAAAAACAAACATGGAAAAAAATGCGGGAGTAAAACGGGTAGAGGCTTCTCCGGCGCTCGGACTGACGCGGGAGCAGGTCGAGGAGAGGATGAAAGCGCACGCGGACAACGGCAGGGTAAAGGCGGCGACGCGATCCGTATCGGACATTGTAAAATCCAACGTGTTTACTTATTTTAACCTGATTTTTGCGGTGTTTGCGGTTCTTCTTTTTCTGACCGGCGCATGGTC
Source organism: uncultured Lachnospiraceae bacterium (assembly GCA_947591115.1). GTDB lineage: Bacteria > Bacillota > Clostridia > Lachnospirales > Lachnospiraceae > Roseburia. Next base: position 2,418 of record CANQCX010000071.1, read on the forward strand.
GGATATGATCTTTCTTCCGGTCATTCTGGCAAATACCGGAATCGGCATCGTGCAGGAAATTCATTCTAAAAGGGTGCTGGATCGGCTGAAGCTTCTTCAGGCTCCCAAAACCAAAGCGGTACGGGACGGAAAAATAAAAGAACTGGATTCGGAGGAACTGGTGCTGGACGACATCATCATTTTAGAAGCGGGAAACCGGATACCGGCGGACGCCGCCGTAGTAGACGGGGGCGTCTGGGTAAATGAGTCTCTTTTGACCGGAGAATCGGATGAAATCGAAAAAAAAGCGGGCGACCATCTCCTGTCCGGCAGTTATGTCGTGTCGGGAAAAGCGGCTGCCCGCTTGGAACAGGTGGGAAAAGAAGCGTATATTTCGCATCTGATCTTGGAGGCGACAACGGAAAAAGACAGCGAGCAGTCCGAGATGATCCGTTCGCTGAACGATCTGCTTTTGGTGCTGGGAATTTTGATGATACCGATCGGAACCGCCCTGTTTGTGCAGTCGTATGTTTTTAACAAAGCAGGACTTAGGGACAGCATTACGGGAATGGTAGCGGCTGTGATCGGCATGATACCGGAGGGGTTATATCTGCTTTCCAGCGTGGCGATGGCGGTCAGTACCATGCGGCTTGCCAAAAATAAGGTGCTGGTTCACGATATGAAATGCATAGAAACATTGGCGAGAGTCGATGTGCTATGCATCGATAAAACGGGCACGATTACCGAAGCGGGAATGCAGGTGTATGAGATCTGCGCGTTTCTGCAGGAGGAAAAAGAAGCGGTTGAAAAAAAGCTGGCGGCATTTGTGGAGGGCATGGAAAAAGAGAATGAAACGATAGCCGCGCTCAAGGCATATTTCGACGGCGTGCAAAGTCCAAAGGAAAACGGGCAGCGGATCGGAAAAGTCTATCCGTTTTCGCCGGAAACAAAATATTCCGCCGCTGTGCTTGACGGCGTTCCTTACGTGCTGGGCGCGCCGGAGCTGATCTTAAGAGAGCAGTATGCCAATTACCGCGAAACGGTGGAAGCGTACAGCGGGCAGGGGTACCGCGTACTGCTGTTTGCCGAGTATCAGGGGATTTTAAACGGGAAAAAACTGACCGACGCCGTACTTCCTAAGGCGGTCGTCATGCTTTCCAATCCGATACGGAAGGGCGCGCCGGAAACCTTTGCTTTTTTTAAAGAACGCGGCGTAGAAATCAAAGTGATTTCCGGCGATCATCCGCTGACGGTTTCCGTAATCGCGCAGAAAGCGGGAATCGCCCATGCAAAACGCTATGTGGATGCCTCCGCGTTTTCCGATGACGAGGAGTTAAAGGCGGCGGCTTTTGATTATACGGTATTCGGAAGGGTAACGCCCAAGCAGAAAAAATTATTGGTACAGGCGCTTCAAAATAAAAAGAAGACCGTAGCGATGACCGGAGACGGAGTCAATGACGTACTGGCATTAAAAGAAGCAAACTGCAGCATTGCGATGGCTTCCGGAAGCGATGCAGCCTCCAACGTGTCCCAGATGGTGCTTCTGGACTCGGATTTTTCAAAAATGCCCTCGGTGGCGGCGGAGGGAAGACGCGTCGTCAACAATATTGAACGAACGGCGTCGTTGTATCTTGTAAAAAATATTTTTTCCATGCTGCTGGCGATCTTTTCCGTCCTTCTGATGTGGAATTATCCGCTGGAACCCTCCCAAGTGTCACTGATCAGCATGTTTACCATTGGAATTCCCTCGTTCATTCTGGCGCTGGAACCCAATCAGGCGCCCATACGCGGTCATTTTTTAACCAATGTGATGCTAAAAGCGCTTCCGGCAGGCCTGACGGATTTTATTGTCGTAAGCGGTCTGGTTTTCTTCTGCAGGGAATTTCAGGTGGATCTGGAATGCCTTTCCACCTCCTGCACCGTTCTGGTGGCTGTTGTCGGCTTTATGATCCTCTACCGCATTGCAAAGCCGATGAACCGGCTTCATATCGCGATGATGGCGGTGCTTGTCGCCGGACTTTTATTCTGCATGACCGGCGTCAGCCGATTTTTCGGGATTACCGGCATTTCCAGACAATGCGCCATGCTGATGGTGGTATTTGCGGTCATTACCGAGCCGGTGCTGCGCTATCTGAGCCTGCTGTTTGAGAAAATCCACAAAGAGCTTACAAAAATGTCGAAACAAAAAGAGAATTGTTGCAACACTCGGACAAATCGTTTATAATTTTTTATATCTATGACATAAAGCAGGTGGCATTCGTGCGCAAACGTATCAGGCAGTTGGCAAGAGGCAAATTTGAATATGAGAAACCGGTTTTGTCGCTTTCGGAGGATGAGATTGCAATCGAGGTAATCGAAGATTCCGATTATAACGGAAGTTTTACCATTACGTCGGAAAACCATGTCCGGCTCCGCGGCATGGTCTATACGGAGCATCCGCGGATGGAGATCCAAACCCCGCAGTTTGACGGGGAAGAGGTCCGGATCCGGTACTGTTTTCATGGAAAAGGACTGATCGAAGGCGAGCAGCAGAAGGGCGGATTTGTGATTGTATGCAATGAAACGGAATACAGTCTTTCTTTCTGTGCGTCCGTTTCCAAGCTTTATCCGGATTCCTCCGCAGGAAAGCTTAAGAGCCTGTACGATTTTTCCAATCTTGCGAAGGAGCATTGGGAGGAAGCGTATCAGTTGTTTTATCACAAGAGCTTTGCCAATATCATCAAGCCGAAGGAAATTAAAGAGGCGATGATCTACCGCGGCATTGTTTCCGCCAAGCCGTCCAATCAGAATCTGGAGGAGTTTCTGGTCGGCATCCACAAGAAAAATAAAGTGGGATTTTCCATTGAAAAACAGTCGTATGAGTTTTCTTCCCTTACGGAATCCGAAAAAGAGATCATCGAAATCCAAAGGGACGGATGGGGATATCTGTCCATTCAGGTTACTGCGGATGCGGATTTTTTGGAATTATCCAAAGAACGGATTACCACGCAGGATTTTCTGGGAAGCAGCTTCCCGTTTGAATATTACATTTCCTATGACCGGCTGCACGCCGGCAAAAATTACGGAGTCCTCCGGTTTACCGATGCCTATCGGACGGCGGAGGTAACCGTTACGGTCATCAAGGAGCCGCAGGAACCAAGAGACGAAGAAGAAAAGAAGCTGCGTCTTCAGATCGCCGAATGCAGAGTCGGCTTGATGGAGCTGTATCAGGCGTACCGCCTGAAACGGATCGTAACCGGCGTGTGGGCAAATGAGACGATTGATATTTTAAATCATCTGAATGCTGTGGAGCCGGAAAATCCGATCTACGAGCTGATGAAAGCGCAGGTTTATATTATCAACCGCCAGCGTCAGGAAGCGGAGTGGATCGTAAACCGCTTTAAGAGGGAATGGAAAGACAAGAAATCTCCGGTATGGGGATATTACCTCTATATCATGACGCTGATGGAGAGGGAGCCTTCTTATGTAGACCGGATGACGCATGAGATCGAGTTGATCTTTCATGAAAATCCGGATTCGTCCCTGTTATTCTGGGTGCTGCTGTTTTTGAAGGAAGAATATTTTAACAACAATGCCAGAAAGCTCAAAGCCATCGAATACTGGGTTATGCAGGGCTGCAATTCTCCGTATTTGTATCTGGAAGCGTATTATCTGATCTGGCAGGATCCGTATCTTTTGACGAAGCTGGAAGCGTTTGAAATACGGGTGCTTCGCTGGGCAATCCGGCGTCACGCGCTGACGAAGGATATTGCGGAGCAGATCTTTCAGATCGTAGAGATGAGCAAAGGGTTTGATCCGGTGCTGTATGCGCTGCTGACGGCTGCCTATGACATAAAACCGAAGCCGGTTTATCTGGGGATTATCTGCAGCTACCTGATCCGCGGGCAGCAGTTTGATCCGGAATACCATTACTGGTTTGAGGAAGGCATCGAGCTGGAGCTTCGCATCACAGGACTGTACGAAGCGTTTCTGCTTTCGATGGACGAACGCGAGGTGCTGTCGGTACCGAAGATCATCCAGATGTATTTCCAGTATAACAGCTCGCTTCCGTACCGGAAAATGGCGGTGCTCTACAACAATATCATTGCCTCCAAAGACGCCGAGCCTCAGCTATATCACAAATACCGGAAAACGATGGGGCGTTTTGCGCTGGAGCAGCTCTCGCAGGGACATATGGATGATAATCTGGCAGTCCTTTACAAAGATATGCTGGAGCTGGGAATGGTCAATGAAGAAATTGCCCATGCGCTGTCCAAAGTCCTTTTTATACATAAGCTGATCGTTTTTGAAAAGAATCCGGTACGCGTATTTGTCTATCAGCGGCAGTTGAAGGATCCGCAGATCGTACCGGTTACGGACAACACCGCATATATTCAGCTGTATTCGCAGGAATACCGCATCCTTTTTGAAGATGCGGAGGGCCGCCGCTATGTTGACAGCATAGCGTATCAGATTCAGCCGCTCATGGAGCCGGAGGCTTTTATGGAGACCTGCATCCGCCTTGCGCCGCAGGAGCTTCCGTATCTGATCTCCTATTTTACGACCAAAAGGAATTATCTTACGTTTTCAAAAGAGGATGTTTTGTATTTCGAGCGGATGCTGTTTGCGGAAGAATTAAGCAGCGCGTACCGCGCGGAGCTTGCTCCGGAAATCATCCGGTTCTGCCACGACGAGGGGGAGGAGGAACTTGTCCGGCGCGCGTTGGAGCGGCTGGATATTTCTTCGATGGCGCCGGCGGCGCGCAGATATATGATGGAGCTTCTGGTGGATGAACATATGTATGACAAGGCGTATGAGCTGCTTGGCGTATACGGGACGGACGAATTGCCGGCGGCGGCGAAGGTTGCGCTTTCCAGCCATATGATCTGCCAGAGAAATTACGAAGAAGACGAGTTTTTGCTTTCTTTGACCGCGCAGGGATTTTTCGCGGGAAAATACAACGACGTCATGCTGGATTATCTGGCGCGCAGCTACAGCGGCCCGACGGAAAGAATGTGCGAATTGTGGAAGGCGGCGAGAGAGTTTGATATCGACACCTTTGAGCTGGAAGAACGGATCTTAACGCAGATGATGTATACCGCGAGATCGCTTTCGGATGCCGACGGGATCTTTGAGCATTATTATGAAAGCGGCGGCAGGGAACAGACGGTCATGGCTTATCTGTCAAGCTGCTCCCACGCATATTTTTTAAACGGGGAAAAACAAAGCAGTCTTTTATTTGAGCGGATGGAAACGCGCTATCAGTATCACATGGAGCTCAACGATACCTGCAAGCTGGCAATGCTAAAGTATTTGTCGCAGCTTTCCGAAAGAACCTCCCTGCAGTATGAGCTTCAGGATGAACTGCTTTCCGAGTTTACCTGCCGGAACATGTACTTCGCTTTCTATAAAAAGCTCGACCGCAGGCTGATCCTGAAATATCATCTGTATGACAAGGTTTTTTTGGAATACCGCGCGGATCCGCATAAACGCGTCGTGCTGCATTACAGCAGGGACGAGGACGGCGAAAATTTTACGGCGGAGGAAATGACGGATGTTTATGAAGGAATTTTTGTCAAGCCGTTCGTGATGTTTTTCGGGGAAACGGTGCGCTACTATATTTCGGAGGAATATGCAGGACAGGTGGAGGTTACCGAAAGTAACCGGATTTCCAATAACGACGTGTACGGAGAGAAAAACGAAAGCCGTTACAGTCTTTTAAACCAGATGCTGATTTCCGATACCCTGCAGGAAGAAGAAGAGCTGCAGCGCGACATGGTACAGTATGCCGGATATGAAGAAGTTACCAGAAGAGTATTTCGTTTGTTATAAAAGAGGGTTGTGGCGATATGGAAGCAAAGAGAGAGCCGTATTATCTGGGGATCGACCTGAATGAGCGGTATGCAATGATCAGTTTTTATCGATCGGATCAAAAAGAGCCGGATACGGTCAGTACGGTTGCGGGAAGCGAGAATTACCAGATTCCGCTGGTGCTTGCCAAACGCAGGGGAATCGGCCAGTGGTATTACGGGGATGACGCGCGCAAAATGGCGAAAACAAGTGAAATGATCTGTGTGGATTCTCTGCTGCGAAGAGCCGTTGACAAGGAGTCCATTCGTATCGAGGAGGAAACGTTTGAGGCATGGGAGCTATTAGCGCTGTTTTTGAAAAAGATTATCCAGCTTCCGCAGAAACTCGGAAATCCTTCTTATTATGACCGGCTGGTCATTACCGTTGAGCGGCTTTCACGTGAAAATATGGAGCTGCTTTGGAAGATCGCGGCAAAACTGGGTTTGGGAAAAGAACAGTTTATGGTCATTGACCATAAGGCGAGTTTTTATTATTTTTTGTTTCATCAGCAGGAGGAATTGTGGCTGCATGACGTATTTCTGTTTGAATATGAGCAGAACAGTATGCACTATTACAGTCTGAAGCGGAATATGCGCACGATGCCGCAGGTCGTTACCATACAGGAAAGCAACCGCGTAGCGTTTCACTCCGGACCGGATAT
>CANQCX010000072.1 GCA_947591115.1 uncultured Lachnospiraceae bacterium
TAGAGGAAGCAGGACGCATGATAAAGGCAAAAAACCCCCAAACACTGTTTCATGTGGATGCGGTGCAGTCCTACGGGAAGAAGCTTCTTTATCCGAAAAAATGCGGGATTGATCTGCTGTCGGTCAGCGGACACAAAATTCATGGGCCGAAAGGAAGCGGCTGCTTGTATATACAGGAAAAAACCAAAATAAAACCGTTGTTTTACGGCGGAGGACAGCAGAGGGGATTGCGCTCGGGGACGGAAAACGTTCCGGCGATCGCGGGTTTCGGACTGGCTGCGGAAGAAGCGTACCGCGATCTGGAACAGAAGGTGCAGCATATGTACAAGCTTCGGGAACATGCCCTTCGGGAACTGGCTTTGCTCTCGGGCGTGTCGGTAAACGGCGCGCAGGGAAGCGAGGCGGCGCCGCATATCATAAGCGTCAGCGTTGAGGGCGTGCGTGCGGAGGTGCTGCTCCATGCGCTGGAGGAACGGTCGGTATATGTATCGTCGGGGAGCGCCTGCTCCTCCAATAAGCCGTCGGTCAGCCGTACTTTAAAAGCGATCGGCTTGAAGGAACCGCTGCTGGATGCGACGATACGGCTCAGCTTTTGCGAGACGACCACGCTGGAGGAAGTCGATTACGCGCTTTCCGTTATGAAAGAAGTCATTCCCATGCTCCAGAAATACATACGGCGTTAGGAAGGAACTGGAAAGTTCGCACAGCAGAAAGGAATCGTTATGTACACAGCTTTTTTGATCAAATATGCGGAGATCGCAATCAAAGGAAAAAACCGGTACTTGTTTGAAGACGCTCTTGTCCGCAATATCGAACGCCAGCTTCAGCATGCGGACGGCAATTATACGGTACGCAAGGAAAACGGGCGCATTTACGTAGAAACGGAAGGGGACTACGATTATGAGGAAACCGTACAGGCGCTGCAGAAGGTGTTTGGGATTGTAGGAATCTGTCCGGTCGTTCTGCTGGAGGATGAAGGCTTTGATGCGCTGGCGGAGCAGGTAATCCAATACATCGCCGAAGAATATCCCGACAGGCGGTTTACGTTTAAAGTAGACGCGCGCCGCGCGCGAAAGAATTATCCGATGAATTCGATGGAGATCAACGCGGCATTGGGAGAAAAGATTCTGGAAGCGTTTCCGGAAACAAAAGTGGATGTTCATCATCCGCAGGTCCGGATCCATGTTGAGGTGCGCCCGAAGATCAATCTTTATTCCAAAGAAATTTCGGGGTTGGGCGGAATGCCGCTCGGTACGGCGGGAAAGGCAATGCTGCTGTTATCCGGCGGAATTGACAGTCCGGTTGCCGGTTATATGATCTCGCGGCGCGGGGTTACGATCGAAGCGGTCTATTTTCATGCGCCGCCGTATACCAGCGAACGCGCGAAGCAAAAAGTCGTTGATCTTGCCAAAAAAATATCGGCTTACTGCGGACCGATCCGTCTGCACGTAGTCAATTTTACAGACATCCAGCTCTATATTTATGAGAAATGCCCGCATGAGGAGCTGACGATCATCATGCGCCGTTATATGATGAAGATTGCGGAGCATTTTGCAAAAGAAAACGGCTGTCTGGGACTGGTCACAGGAGAGAGCATCGGACAGGTGGCAAGCCAGACCATGCAGTCGCTTGCGGCAACAAACGAAGTCTGCACGCTTCCGGTGTACCGGCCGCTGATCGCAATGGACAAGCAGGAGATCGTTGAGATCGCGGAGCGGATCGATACATATGAAACCTCTATTCAGCCGTTTGAAGACTGCTGTACCATCTTCGTGGCAAAACATCCGGTTACAAAGCCGAATGTGGAATACATTAAAAAATCAGAAAGAAAGCTAGAGGAGCGGATCGGAGAGCTGTTTCAGGAGGCGGTCGCGTCTGTCGAAACGATTTTGGTCGAAGCGGAGCCGGATTTCGTATAAAAAAAGAAGACCTCTGCGGTCTTCTTTCAAACAGCGCTCGGCTGAAGATTACTCGATCAGGTACGGCTTTAAAACCTCCATGATCTCATCCAGATTGTTTTCCGTATGTATGGCAAGATCAATCGGCTTGGATAAGTCTAAACTGAAGATCCCCATGATCGACTTGGCGTCAATGACATAACGACCGGAAATTAAATCAAAATCAAAGTCAAACTGCGCGATCGCGTTGACGAATGTTTTTACTTTGCTGATGGAATTTAAAGAAATCTGTACTGTTTTCATAAGAAAACCTCCTTGTAAACTGTTGAACTATTTACCATGATAGTAATCGTTTTTTGAGGAAAAGTCAATTATAATAGGAGTGAAAAATGAAAAAAGCTGCTCTGCACAATCTTGGGTGTAAAGTAAATGCATATGAAACGGAAGCAATGCAGCAGATGTTGGAGGAGGCAGGGTATGAGATCGTGCCGTTTTCGGAGGCGGCGGATGTCTATGTGATCAATACTTGCTCCGTTACCAATATTGCGGATCGCAAATCCCGCCAGATGCTGCATCGTGCCAAAAAAAGGAATCCGTCCGCAGTTGTCGTCGCCGCCGGCTGCTATGCACAGACCAAAACCGCAGAGGCGCTTTCGGATCCTGCCGTAGACATTGTCCTCGGAAATAACAAAAAGAAGGAGCTGGTAGATTGCATCAACGACTTCCTCTGCCAAAGACAGCCGCTTGAGGCGGTCGGCGACATCAATGCCGGACAGCAGGAATTTGAGGAGCTTCATTTAAAACAGAACGCCGGTCATACCAGAGTGTTTTTAAAGGTTCAGGATGGTTGCAGCCAGTTCTGCAGCTACTGCATCATTCCGTATGCAAGGGGACGGGTGCGGAGCCGGAAGCCGGAGCAGGTTCTCGAGGAGGGAAAGCGGCTTGCCGCACAGGGGTACAAAGAAGTGGTTCTGACCGGAATTCATTTAAGCTCCTACGGGACGGACTGCGGAGAAACCCTGCTGCATCTGATTCAGGAGGTACATCAAATCGAGGGCATCTGGAGAATCCGACTGGGTTCGCTTGAGCCGAAGATCATTACCGAAGAATTCGTCCGCGCGCTTTCGAAGCTGCCCAAGCTGTGTCCGCATTTTCATCTGTCGCTGCAAAGCGGCTGCGACGATACGCTTCGGCGGATGAACCGGCACTATACAACGGCGGAATACGAAGAAGGCTGCCGTCTGCTCCGGAGTTATTTTGACCGTCCGGCGATTACCACCGATGTCATTGTCGGATTTCCGGGAGAGACGGAGGAGGAATTTGCCCAAACCAAAGCGTTTTTGGAAAAAATACATTTTTACGAAATGCATGTTTTTAAGTATTCCAAAAGAGAGGGAACGCGCGCCGCTTCCATGCCGGAGCAGGTTGAGGAAACGGTTAAGGCACAGCGCAGCAATGAACTGATCGCGCTGGGCAGACGGATGTCGGAGGAATTCCGTTCGCTTTATCGGGGCACCGAGCAGGAGGTTTTGTTTGAGGAAACAGAAACGATCTGTCAAAAGAACTACTGCGTCGGTTATACCAGAGAATATATCCGGACGGCGAAACAAACTGACGAGGAGCTGACGAACCGGCTGTATCGGGGCGTGATCGGCTCTGCGATTACGAATGATTTATATGAAATGCAATAAAGGTTGTATTTTTTTGCCGAGTAGTTTACAATAGAGGGAACAAGGGCAAGGGCGTGAGAATATGCAGAACATCAATAATACACAATATTTTACAGTAGAAAAGGAGCCGGAGCTTCAGGTAAAGGACGTTCTTCGGGTTGTATATCAGGCGTTAAGCGAGAAGGGTTACAATCCGGTCAATCAGATGGTGGGATATATTATGTCCGGAGATCCTACTTATATTACCAGCCACAACAATGCCAGAAGCCTGATCATGAAAGTGGAGCGTGACGAGCTGGTGGAGGAGGTCCTCAGGGCGTATATTACCAATCATTCATGGGAATCCTCCGGTACGGAGAAATAATGCGGATTTTGGGATTGGATTTCGGTTCGAAGACGGTCGGCGTTGCGGTAAGCGATCCGCTGATGATGACGGCGCAGGGAGTTGAGATCGTCCGCAGAAAGTCGTCGGGCAAACTCCGCCAGACGCTTGCGCGGATCGACGAGCTGGCACGTCAGTACGAGGCAGGGACGATCGTATTGGGTTATCCGAAGAATATGAATAATACGGAAGGAGAGCGCTGCGAGAAGACGAAGGAGTTTAGGGAACTGCTGATAAAACGTACCGGATGTGAGGTCGTGCTTTGGGATGAACGTCTTACAACCGTTGCGGCGGACCGCATCATGAAGGAAACGGGGATCCGCAGGGAAAACCGTAAGAACTATGTGGATGAAATTGCTGCGGTATTGATTCTTCAGGGATATCTGGATTATCTTCGTAATACAGACGTAGGCCCCAACCCTCTGGCAGAGAGTCCGCAATAGGACTCTTTCTTTCTGGCGGAAACAAAAAGGAGATCTTATGGAAAAAATAACGTTTACAGATCCGGAAACAGAAGAAGAAACCGAATTTGCGGTAGAAGAAGAAACACAGTTGAACGGAGTGAACTATCTATTGGTTTCGGACGGCGCAGAGGACGGAGATTGTGAAGCATATATACTAAAGGAGCTTCATACGCAGGATGAGGAAGTCGTATTTCAGGTGGTCGAGGATGAGGTCGAGCTTGCCGCCCTTGCAAAAGTATTTTCTGAGCTTGCGGATGAAGGAACAAAAGTAGAGTTTTAATCGTTCGGAAAAGAAAATTGGAGGTAACAGTTTGAAAACAGAACAACAGAATATTGGACAGAAGCTAAAGATTATCCCGCTGGGCGGATTAGAGCAGATCGGAATGAACATTACGGCTTTTGAGTACGGAGACAGCATTATAGTCGTAGATTGCGGACTTTCTTTCCCAGAGGATGATATGCTTGGAATTGACCTTGTCATACCGGACGTGACGTATCTGAAAGAAAATTTGGACAGGGTTAAGGGATTTTTTATCACGCATGGGCATGAGGATCATATTGGCGCGATTCCTTATGTGCTTCGTGACATCAATGTACCGATCTACGCGACAAAGCTGACCATCGGGATCATTGAACACAAATTAAAAGAACATGATATGCTGGCGAAAACCAAGCGGAAGGTGGTCAGATACGGACAGCACATCAATCTGGGATGCTTCCGCGTAGAATTTATCAAAACCAACCACAGCATACAGGATGCGGCGGCGCTGGCGATCTATTCTCCGGCGGGGACCATTGTGCATACCGGAGATTTTAAAGTGGACTACACGCCGGTATTTGGCGACGCCATTGACCTGCAGCGTTTTGGCGAGATCGGAAAGAAGGGAGTGCTTGCGCTGCTTTGCGACAGTACCAATGCGGAGCGCCCGGGTTTTACCATGTCCGAAAAGACCGTCGGAAAGACGTTGGACAATATTTTTGCGGATCATAAAAATACCAGAATCATCATTGCGACATTTGCATCCAATGTAGACCGCGTGCAGCAGATCATCAATTCCGCTGACAAATTCGGGCGTAAAGTCGCGATCGAAGGGCGGAGCATGGTAAATATCATTTCCATTGCTTCCGAGCTTGGTTATTTGTCGCTGCCGGACAACATTCTCATCGATGTCGAGCAGCTTCGGAATTATCCGGACGAGCAGACCGTCATCATTACGACCGGAAGTCAGGGAGAATCGATGGCGGCGCTTTCCAGAATGGCAAGCGGTATGCACCGGAAGATTTCCATCAAGCCGAATGATACCATTATTTTCAGTTCCAATCCGATTCCGGGCAATGAAAAGTCGGTTACCGGCGTGATCAATGAACTGATGTTAAAAGGAGCGGACGTGATCTTTCAGGATGTCCATGTTTCCGGACATGCCTGTCAGGAGGATATCAAGCTGATCTATTCTCTGGTCAATCCGAAATACTCCATTCCGGTGCATGGAGAATACAAGCATTTGGTAGCGCAGGCGAAGATTGCCGCAGAGCTGGGGTACGATTCGGAGCATATTAAGATCCTTTCCTCCGGCGATGTGTTAGAGATCGACGAAAACGGAGCGGAGGTTACCGGACAGGTGCAGGTCGGCAATATTCTGGTAGACGGACTGGGCGTCGGCGATGTCGGAAATATCGTGCTTCGCGACCGCCAGCGTCTTGCGGAGGACGGGATCATCGTTGTCGTCATGACGCTGGAAAGCGGCTCCGGACAGCTCTTGGCGGGACCGGACATCGTATCGAGGGGATTTGTCTATGTGCGCAATTCCGAAAGCCTGATGGACGAGGCAAAAACGGTGCTGAATGCAACGATGGATTACTGCATGGATCACAACATTACCGACTGGGGCAGGATCAAGACGGAGATCAAGGACGCGCTGAGTGATTTCGTCTGGAAAGAAACGAAACGCAGACCGATGATCATGCCGATCATTATGGAGGTCTAAGACGATGAACGTCAATAAAACTTTAATTGCATTTATCAAAATCGCATTCAGTATCATGGTCGTGCTGTTTATCATCTATGCGGCGGTCAGCCTATGTACGCTGGGATATGACTTTGGTTATCGGGTATTTACCGAACCCGCAATGGAAGCGGAGCCGGGGCATGACAGACAGGTGCGGATCACAGAGGATATGTCCGGCTCGGACATTGGCCGCACGCTGGAAGAAAACGGACTGGTTCGCGATGCGAGATTGTTTTCCCTGCAGTTGAAGCTGTCCGCCTACGCAAAAAAAATAAAACCGGGCGTTTACATCTTAAATACCTCTATGACGGCAAAGGAAATGATGATCGTAATGGCGGCGGAAGATACGACGGAATCCACAGAAGAAACAAACAATGCTGCGGAAATCGAAGGTACAACAGAGGTCGAGATGGACGAAACAGGTGAATAATATGATCGTAGATGAGCGTTTGGTAACCTATATCAATTCTCTGGATCAGGGGAATACCGAACTCATAGACGCCATAGAACGAGAAGCTCTGGATTCCTTTGTACCGATTATCCGCAAAGAAATGCAGAGCTTTTTAAAACTTCTTTTGGCGATGCAGAAACCAAAACGGATACTGGAAGTGGGGACGGCGATCGGTTTTTCCGCGATCTTTATGGAACAGTACGATCCCGTTCCATGTGAAATTATAACCATAGAAAACTATGAAAAACGGATTCCCATTGCGAAGGAGAATTTTGTACGCGCCGGAAAAGAAAACCGGATCACGCTGCTGGAGGGAGATGCGGCAGAGGTGCTTCGGACGCTGGAAGAACCGTTTGATTTTATTTTTATGGATGCGGCAAAGGGGCAGTACATCCATTTCCTGCCGGAAATTTTAAGGCTGTTAAAACCGGGCGGCGTACTGGTCAGCGACAATGTTCTTCAGGACGGGGACATTATCGAATCGCATTATGTGGTAGAGCGCAGAAACCGCACGATCTACAAACGAATGCGGGAATACCTGTATACCCTGACGCATCATGACGAACTGGTAACGGCGGTTCTTCCGGTGGGGGACGGGATAACCGTAAGTACAAAACGGGAGGACAAGATCGGTGAATAAAAAAACGGAGCTGCTGATTCCGGCGGGAAGTCTGGAGGTTTTAAAGGTAGCAGTTATTTTTGGCGCGGATGCAGTCTATATCGGCGGCGGAGCTTACGGCCTCCGCGCAAAGGCAAAAAACTTTCCGCCGAAAGAGATGGCGGAGGGAATCGCGTTTGCCCATGCGCATGGCGTAAAGGTCTATGTAACGGCGAATATTTTTGCGCATAATGAGGACATAGAGGGGATCCGCGGCTATTTGGAGGAGCTTTCCAAGCTGCAGCCGGAGAGACCGGACGCGCTGATCATTTCCGATCCGGGCGTCTTTTCCATTGCCAAAGAGGTGTGCCCCGAAATCGAGATCCATATCAGCACACAGGCAAACAATACCAATTACGAAACGTTTCTTTTCTGGCAGAAGCTGGGGGCGTCGCGCGTCGTAACGGCGCGGGAGCTTTCGCTGGCTGAGATCAAAGAAATACGAAAGCGGACTCCTCCGGAACTGGAAATAGAAACGTTTGTGCATGGGGCAATGTGCATTTCCTATTCGGGACGATGCCTGCTTTCCAATTATTTTACGGGAAGAGATGCCAATCAGGGGGCGTGTACCCATCCCTGCCGCTGGAAATACGCGGTCATGGAGGAAACGAGGCCGGGCGTCTATCTTCCGATTTATGAAAACGAACGGGGAACCTATCTTTTTAATTCCAAAGATCTGTGCATGATCGAATATATCCCCGAACTGTTAGAAGCGGGAATTGACAGCTTTAAGATCGAAGGACGCATGAAAACGGCGCTCTATGTGGCGACGGTTGCGCGTACCTACCGCAGGGCGCTGGATGATTACGAAAAATCGCCGCAGCTCTACCAAAAGAACCTGCCCTGGTATTTAGAGCAGATCAAAGACTGTACGTACCGTCAGTTTACCACCGGCTTCTTTTTCGGGAAGCCGTCCAACGAAACGCAGATCTATGACAGCAATACCTACGTTCGGGAATACACGTATCTGGGGATGGTTGGACAAAGGACGCCGGAAGGCTTTTACCGGCTGGAGCAGCGGAACAAATTTTCCGTCGGCGAGAAGATCGAGGTCATGAAACCGGACGGCTCAAATCCGGAGGTTACGGTAAAGCGGATTATGGACGAAGCGGGACATGAAATGGACTCGGCGCCTCATGCGCGGCAGAAACTTTTGATCGATCTGGGCATGGAATTGGACGAATTTGATATTCTCCGAAGAAAAGAGCAGGAAATAGAAACGGATAAATAGAAAATACTTGTGTATTTAGTACGTTTTTACTATAATAAGAATTAGTTTGCTAAAACTTCCCACACCGAAAAGGTGTGTTGAACCTTGAAAACTCAATAATATAGGCAATAAAAAAGCATAGAAGCC
>CANQCX010000073.1 GCA_947591115.1 uncultured Lachnospiraceae bacterium
CATCCCTCCTTGTAAAAACGGACGGAGCTTCCATCCGTACCTTTATTTTATCATCAATACGGTAATCGCGCAATATGTGGATTCGGCTGCTGGCTGAATTCTTTGGCGTTTTTTTCGCATAAAGCGCCGCTATCGCAGTTCGAATGACACTTGACAGATTTTGCCGGAATCTTCATAATGAGCGCGTAACATAGGGAGAGAATTCAATATGATATATAGGTTAGCAAAAGAAGCGGACATAGAAAAAATATGTTCTTTGGTTAAGAATGCAGTAAAAGAAATGGAAAAGCAGCAAATTTTCCAATGGGATCATTTATATCCCTGCAGGGCGGATTTTCTTGATGATATTCAAAAACAGCAGCTTTTTCTAGGCATATCCAATGATGATATATCGGTAATATATGTGATAAATCAGGATAGTGATGAAGAATATAAAAATGGCGCTTGGAAATATCCGGATAGTGAATACCGTATCATACATAGATTGTGCGTCAACACAAAATATCAGAATGAGGGCATAGCGAAACGCACTCTTTTACACATTGAAAAAGAATTGCGGGAAATGAAGGTTGAAACGATACGCCTTGATGTATTTAGCAATAATCCGGCTGCTCTATCCCTATATCAAAATAGCGGATATAAAAAAGTAGGCAGTGCGGAATGGCGAAAGGGAAGATTTTATTTAATGGAAAAACATTTATAAGTCAAGAAAGCATTGCAGACAGCGGCTGCAACAGGATTTTGGCAATACGATATTGACATGCGTTTTTTTAAAAGAAGGGGTTGACAAGGAAAAACCATAATACTATAATGCCTATATGATAAATAGGTTTAATAAACGGAACGCACAACCCCATGCGGCTATATCGTATAATCGTTTCCGTACTGTCTGCGCTGATTGTCTATAAGGTCCTGAAGGGTAACGGAATCCAGATATTCATTGATGACACGATATAATCCCTTCCAGACAGGAAGCGTCGGGCAGTCGGCGCTGCGAGGGCAGTCCACCGGCTCCTGATTTGCACAAGCGACCGGAGCAAGATCTCCCTCGGTCAGGCGCAGGATCATGCCGACCGTATATTGGTCAGGCTCTTTTGCCAGCATATATCCGCCCTGATATCCCCGATTGGCTTTCAGGATATCGGATTTGTTAAGGATCGGAATGATCTGTTCCAGATATTTTTTGGAAACGCCCTGACGCTCGGCAATATCCTTCAGTGCGATGTAGTCTTCGGAACGATGCTCCGCCAGATCTAAAAGCATTCGCAGCGCGTAACGGCCTTTTGTGGAGATTTTCATTTTATCGTGCCCCTTTCCAGTTTATTACCTAATAATATCATATATTTCATAGGCTTTCAAGAAAGTCTATGTAAAAATAAAAATAAAATAGGCGGTAATCCCGCAGGAGGAAATGAAAAATGGCTGATATTCGTAATTCAAAAAACTGGAGCTTTGAAACCAAACAACTGCACATCGGACAGGAGCAGGCGGATCCTGCGACAGACGCAAGAGCGGTGCCGATCTATGCGTCTACCTCGTTCGTATTTCACAATTCCGATCACGCGGCCGACCGGTTCGGACTTCGCGACGCAGGAAATATCTACGGACGGCTGACCAACCCGACGCAGGATGTTTTTGAACAGCGGATCGCTGCATTAGAGGGCGGCGCTGCCGCTTTAGCAACGGCATCCGGAGCCGCAGCGATCAACTACACGATCAATGCGCTTGCAAAAAGCGGCGAACATATTGTAGCGGCAAAAACCATCTACGGCGGCACCTACAATCTGCTGGCGCACACGCTTCCGCTTTCCGCCGGAATTACGACAACCTTTGTCGATTCGGACGAAGAGGGCTCTTTTGAAGCGGCGATCAAGGAAAATACAAAAGCCATCTTTGTAGAGACGCTGGGCAATCCGAATTCCAACATTATTGACATTGAGGCGGTTGCAAAAGTCGCGCACAGCCACAACATACCGCTGGTCATCGACTCCACGTTTGCTACGCCGTATCTGATCCGTCCGATCGAGCATGGCGCGGATATCGTCGTTCATTCCGCGACCAAATTCATTGGCGGACATGGAACCGCTATTGGAGGCGTCATTGTAGACGGAGGTACGTTTGACTGGAAAGCATCGGGAAAATATCCATGGATCTCAGAACCGAATCCAAGCTACCATGGCGTATCGTTTGCCGACGCAGCAGGTCCTGCCGCGTTTGCTACCTATATCCGCGCGATTCTGCTTCGTGATACCGGAGCAACCCTGTCTCCGTTCCATGCCTTCCTGTTTTTGCAGGGTTTGGAAACGCTTTCCATACGGGTGGAGCGCCATGTGGAAAATGCGCTGAAAATCGTTGATTATTTAAACAACCATCCTCAGGTAGAGGCGGTGCATCATCCGTCGCTTCCGACCGAACCGAGTCACCGGCTCTATGAAAAGTATTTTCCGAAGGGCGGGGGATCGATTTTTACCTTTGAGATAAAAGGCGACGCTCAGACGGCGAAGAAATTCATTGACAATCTGGCGATCTTCTCGCTGCTTGCCAATGTGGCGGACGTAAAATCGCTGGTAATTCATCCTGCCAGCACGACGCATTCGCAGCTTACGGAGGAGGAACTGCTCGATCAGGGCATCAAACCGAACACCATCCGTCTTTCTATCGGAATCGAAACGGCATCCGATCTGATCGCGGCTCTGGACGCTGCGTTTGAAGCGGTAAAATAGAAATAAAAAATAATTCACACCCATTTTTATAGAAAGCTGTAAGACGGAAAAAATAAAAATCGCGGTTGAATTTCAAAAATGAATGTTTTATAATAAAGCGAATTTAATTTTATACGGTAAGCAGCAACAGAGAGCATGTGCAGTTGTACCGTTCACAGATCGATAACGCGATGTCTGAGAAGGTGTCCTTTATTGATACGGTAGCGACGGGAGCGCCGTCCGGAGCGGAGGATTCCGTTTATTACAGCTATGTGGACAGGATGGCGGAGCTTTACAGCGATGTGTCCGCCGTATATGTCTGTGTGAAACAGGACGATGCGCCTTTTCCGGATGGGATTATGACCTATATGTCGGGCGGCTGGCTGCCGGATCCGGATTTTGTCGTGTCCGATCGAGATTGGTTTTCCGGAGCGGCTGATACGGACGGCGTGTACGTGTCAGAGCCGTATGTGGACGAACAGACCGGCAACATCTGTATCACGCTTTCTAAGGGGATCTATCGGGACGGCGCTTTTATAGGCGTCGCCGGAATGGATATGTATATGGATGATCTGGTAACTTTGATCGAAGGCTCCTATGATGGCGGCAATTATGTATTTTTGACCTCGGGGGATGGGACGATCCTGACGCATCCCGACGACGAGATCGCCCTCAGTACCGAAAAAAGCACTACGATAGACGAGGCTCTTGGAGGAAAATACAAAAAAGTCTGTGCAAAAGAGCTGTCTACAAAGCTGATCTGGGATTATAAGGGCGGATTAAAATCCGCGATCAGCGCCAGAACCGAGTCTACCGGCTGGAATGTGGTTGCGGTCATTTCGCTTACGGATGTATTTCTTGTGATCATTTTGACCATTGTCATTGCGGCTGTTTTAGGGATCGGTCTCGGATGTCTGGTACGGCGGCAGCTCACGAGGGGAATCAATCCGATGTTTGCCCCTCTGGAAGATCTGGCGGCGAACGTGCGGAAGATATCGGACGGTCAGCTTGATTACGATTTTAATGTAGACGAACAATCAGAAGAAGTCAATGCGCTGTCGCTGGCACTGAACGATACCATGAAGGAGCTGCGGCATTACATATCGGAAATTACGGACACCGTTACCGCTATTTCAGAAAAAAATCTGAACTTTGAGGTAAACGGAAAATATACGGGAGATTATGAAAAGATCAAGAACGCGCTGGCGGATATTATGAATGTGCTGAACAACAGCTTTGCGGAGATTGACGAACAGGCGGCAACGGTATTTCAGTATTCGTCCGATCTGTCCGCTACCAGCGAAAGCGTAGCGCAGGCCGCCACCTTGCAGAACGAAGCGGTGCAGAACGCCTCAAATGAGATGAAGAATCTGACCGGCAACATGGAAAAGATCGTTGAGCTTGCGGCGTCTATCAAGGAAAATACCGATTATGTGGGTTCCTGTCTTGTACAGGGAAGCGAGGAGATGAACGAGCTGGTTATGGCGATGGATGAGATTGTCGGCTGCTATAACGAGATCGCAGGGTTTGTGACGGAGATCAACGCCATTGCAAGCCAGACAAATCTCTTGGCGCTGAATGCCTCGATCGAAGCGGCAAGAGCGGGCGACGCCGGAAAAGGATTTGCGGTAGTCGCGGACGAGATTTCCACGCTTTCTGCAAGCAGCTCGCAGTCCAGCGCAAAGATCAGCAGCGTGATCAGCCGCTCTCTGGAATCTGTGGAAAGAGGAAAAGAGCTTGTTGCAAAGACAGATAAGACCATTTCCGACAGCGCGGAGTATTCGGCGGGCAACACCAAAATGGTGGATGAAATCGTAAGCTTCGTGGAAACACAAAAGAACTCGGCGGATGAGATTTCCGTCAATCTCCGCAAGATCAGCGAGATGGTAGAAAACAACGCGGCAAGCGCGGAGGAAAATTCCGCGATCTCCTCCAACATGGGAGAGTGCGCGCAGTTGCTAAAGGATATGATCGCACAATTCAGGCTCCGGCAGCAGTAAATGCATTTGTCATTGGAGCTAGCCGAAGGAGAACTCCGAAATGAGAATCCAAAACGCGCTCGTTTTTGACGAAGACTGCCGGTTTCGTTCGCACGAGGTCTTTATCCAAAACGGAAAGATCTGCAGCAGAGCGGAATACATGGAAAAACCGGACAAAGACGACGACGAAACGATTGATGCAAAAGGTCTGTATCTGATACCGGGACTGATCGACATCCACAGTCATGGCGCATGCGGCGCGGATGTTTCCGACGGGGATTGGAACGGACTAAAAGAGCTGCTTGCCTATGAAAAGGCGGCAGGAATCACAACCTATTGCCCGACACTTATGAGCCTGCCGAAGGAACGGCTGTTAGAGCTTTGCGCGTCCTTCGGGCAGTGGGCAGAACAATGGGAACAACCTAACGGAGAGCAGGCTCTCCGTTATTCCCGCATTGCGGGCCTTCATATGGAAGGTCCCTTTTTGATGTCCTCCAAAAGAGGGGCGCAGAAAAAAGAATATCTTTGTCTGCCGGATGCCGCTTTTTTGGAGGAGTGCATCCGCTTGAGCAAAAAACGGCTCCGGATGGTTACGCTGGCTCCGGAGCTGGAGGGCGCGTTGGAGCTGATCGAACGCTTTCGCGGTAAAATCCGTTTTTCGCTCGGACATACGGAGGCGGATTACGATACAGCAAAACAGGCGATGGAAGCGGGTGCAAAGCATGTGGCGCATCTTTTGAATGCAATGCCTCCGTTTGCGCACCGAAGTCCCGGACCGGTCGGAGCCGCATGGGATACGCCGGATTGTACGGTGGAGCTGATCTGCGACGGCGTACATGTGCATGAAAGCATGGTAAGGGCGGTGTTTGCCCTTTTTCAGGATCGCGTGGTTTTGATCAGCGACTCCATGCGTGCGGCAGGCTTGAGGGACGGAACGTATACGCTGGGCGGACAGGAGGTTGTTGTCTGCGGCAGGCAGGCGAGAAATCCGGATCATACGTTAGCCGGCTCGGTGTGCAATCTAATGGAATGTATGCAAAAGGCGGTTGCCTTTGGCGTTCCAAAAGAAGCCGCAATTGCGGCAGCTACGGCAAATCCGGCCAAAAGCATCGGGATCTATGATCGGGTTGGCTCTGTTACGGCGGGAAAATACGCCGATCTGCTTTTGACGGATGAAGCTCTGCGGCTGGTTCGGGTGCTGTAAACGGCTTGCGTGCGGAAAAGAGAACGAAGAAAGTTGGAAATACCTTATGCAGAAAATGATTTTTTTTGATATTGACGGGACCATTTGGGATGAAAATATGCGGATTCCCCATAGCACCGTCCGAACGATCGCCGAGCTTCGTGCAAACGGGCACAAGACGTTTTTGTGCAGCGGAAGGGCGCGCGGAAATATCCGTTCTAAGGAGCTTTTAGCGCTTGGATTTGACGGGATCGTTGCGGCATGCGGCAATCATATTGAGATGAACGGAAAAATTTTATATGAAAGGATCCTGCCGAAGGAGCTTGTGGAGCGCGTGATCCTTTTACTCCGCGAGTGCCATATGCCGGTGGTGCTGGAGGGACCGAAATACCACTGGATTGACGAAAAAGGCTTCGAGGAAGATCCCTATGTGGTATACCTGTTTCAGGAAATGGGCAAGACCGCCCGCATTCTCAAGGGATATGAAGAAGACATCCGCATCAATAAATTTTCCGCCGATATTTTGCCGGATACGGATTATGAGCGGATCAAACGGGAACTGTCCGAAGAATTTGACATTCTCGAGCATGAGGGAAACGTGGTCGAATTCGTACCGAAGGGAACCTCCAAAGCGACAGGAATTGCATGGCTCTGCGAGCATTTTGGGGCAAAAAGAGAAGATACCTACGCCATCGGGGACAGCGTCAACGATCTGGATATGCTCCAATATGCCGGACATGGGATTGCCATGGGCAACGGAACGCAGATCGCAAAAGAGGCGGCGGAGTATGTGACCTCCGATATTCATAAGGAAGGAATCCGCAATGCCATGCGCCATTACGGACTGATTCCATAAATTTCTAAAAAAAGTATAAAAACATAAAATGAGAGAAAAAATAAGAAAAAACGAGAAAACAAGAGATAACAGGAGAATAAATAAGATTTAGCGCAAACAGGTACGGTTGCGAATGCGTAGGGAAAAAATTATGATAGTACCATCGGTTAGCACTCATACAGATTGAGTGCTAATAAAACAAATCAAGGAGGCAATCAGAATGAAATTAGTACCATTATCGGACAGAGTTGTTTTAAAGCAACTGGAAGCAGAAGAAACGACCAAATCCGGCATTATTTTGACCGGAGCCGCACAGGAAAAGCCGCAGGAGGCGGAGGTTATTGCCGTAGGCCCGGGCGGAGTGGTAGACGGAAAAGAAGTGGTTATGCAGGTAAAGGAAGGACAGAAAGTCATTTATTCCAAATATTCAGGAACGGAAGTAAAATTAGACGGCGAAGAATATATCATTGTAAAGCAGAATGACATTTTGGCAGTTGTAGAATAAGAAAAGAAAGAGGGACAGGATCATGGCAAAGGAAATTAAATATGGCTCGGAAGCAAGAGCCGCATTAGGAGCCGGCGTAGATAAGCTGGCAAATACCGTAAGAGTAACGCTTGGACCGAAAGGAAGAAATGTAGTATTGGATAAATCCTTCGGCGCGCCGCTCATTACCAACGACGGCGTAACGATCGCAAAGGAGATCGAATTGGAAGACGCCTTTGAAAACATGGGCGCGCAGTTAGTCAAGGAGGTTGCGACAAAGACCAATGACGTAGCCGGAGACGGAACCACTACGGCGACCGTTCTGACTCAGGCGATGGTTCAGGAAGGAATGAAAAATCTGGAGGCCGGCGCAAATCCGATCGTTTTAAGACGCGGAATGAAAAAAGCAACGGACGTTGCGGTAGAGGCGTTAAAAGAGATGAGCCAGAAGGTCAAAGGCAAAGAGCAGATCGCAAAGGTAGCTGCCATTTCCGCCGGAGATGAGGAAGTCGGAATTCTGGTATCGGATGCAATGGAAAAGGTTACGAATGACGGCGTCATTACCATTGAAGAGTCCAAGACAATGGAAACCGAGCTGGATCTGGTAGAAGGAATGCAGTTTGACAGAGGATATCTTTCCGCTTATATGTGTACCGACATGGATAAGATGGAGGCGGTTCTGGATGATCCTTATATCCTCATTACCGACAAGAAAATCTCCAATATTCAGGACGTTCTGCCTCTGCTGGAGCAGATCGTACAGTCCGGCGCAAGACTTTTGATCATTGCCGAGGATGTAGAGGGCGAAGCGCTGACCACCCTGATCGTAAATAAATTGCGCGGAACCTTTAATGTGGTAGCGGTAAAAGCTCCGGGTTACGGCGACCGCAGAAAAGCTATGTTAGAGGATATCGCGGTACTGACCGGCGGACAGGTCATCAGCTCCGATCTTGGACTGGAATTAAAAGATACCACGCTGGATATGTTAGGACGTGCAAAATCCGTTAAGGTACAGAAGGAAAATACCGTTATCGTAGACGGCGCAGGAGACAAGGACGCTATCCAGAGCAGAATCAAACAGATCCGCGGACAGATTGAAGAGACGACTTCCGATTTTGACAAGGAAAAACTTCAGGAGCGTCTTGCAAAAATGGCGGGCGGCGTAGCGGTTATCCGCGTAGGCGCTGCAACCGAGACGGAAATGAAAGAAGCAAAGCTTCGTATGGAGGATGCGCTGAATGCAACCCGCGCAGCAGTTGAAGAAGGAATTATTGCAGGAGGCGGTTCGGCATATATCCATGCATCCAAGAAGGTTGCGGAGCTGGCGGAGAAGCTCGAAGGCGATGAGAAGACCGGCGCGAAGGTTATCTTAAAAGCGCTGGAATCCCCGCTTTATTATATCGCTGCCAATGCAGGTCTGGAAGGCGCGGTCATTATCAATAAAGTAAAAGAATCCGCACAGGGCGTCGGCTTTGACGCAACAGCGGAGCAGTACGTAGATATGGTTGAGAGCGGTATTCTCGATCCGGTAAAGGTAACCAGAAGCGCATTGCAGAATGCAACCTCGGTAGCGTCTACGCTGCTGACAACAGAGTCCGCCGTAGCAAATATCAAAGAAGAGGTTCCTCCGATGCCGGCAGGCGGCGCAGGAATGGGCGGAATGATGTAAATATA
>CANQCX010000074.1 GCA_947591115.1 uncultured Lachnospiraceae bacterium
ACAGCAAGCGTCAGCACTTCTTTCGTATTTGCCATAAAAAACCCCTCTCGTGTTTGATAGGCGTTTGCAAACGGAGCTTTGCAAACGTTTCTTGTATTATACACGTTTCTGTTCTAATTGTATCTCATATTTTAAAAAAAAATGTGCATACTACCGTTACGGATAAAAAAACGTATGGGAAGGAGCAATAGGCATGAAGGACAGGGAAACAACGTGTGCAAAATTTTATCGGATCTTTCTTTTGATCCTTTTGACGCTTGCGCTAAGCGGCGGCGTCTGGTACTGCTGGAGCGCGGTACACAGCCGCAGCGTGCCGGAGGACGGGACGCTTGTACAAACCACCATTTGGACGGAGCCGGAAGTATGGCTGTAAAATCATCTGCGGTTTATATCAAAGCCGATATGCACACGATCGTCTTTGACCGGAACGTAACCATCAACGATGTCCTGAAAATCGAAGGGACGGATGAGGGAATGGTACGCCAGATCAAACAGATGAAAATTTTTACCTTTCCGGATCCGTCAACGCTGAAAAAGAAAAAGAACCAGACGGAGGTTTTCTCCATTCTAAAGCTGATCGAAAAAATCCATGAAAAATATCCGGACGCAGAGGTGCAGAACTGCGGAGAGCAGGATTTTATCGTAGAATACGTGGGCGGCGTGCCGAAGCCGAAGTGGCTGGAGATTACAAAGCTGGTTCTGCTGTGCGTGCTCGTGTTTTTCGGAGCGGCGTTTACCATTATGGCATTCAACAACGATATCGACGTCAACGGCGTATTTGCCCGCCTGTACGCGCAGTTTGTCGGAGGGCAGAAACCTGCGGTAACCGAGCTGGAGGTCTGCTACAGCATTGGAATTGCCGTTGGGATTCTGGTATTTTTCAATCATGTCGGAAAGAAAAAGATTACGCCGGATCCAACGCCGATTCAGGTGGAAATGCGCAAATATGAAAAAGACATGGATTTGACGATGATTGAAAATGCCAGCAGGAAAGGACACAATCAGGATGTTAGCTGAACATATCGTTTTGGCGTTTCTGGCGCTTTGCGCGGGCGCTGCCGTTTCCGCAGGAACCTTTGCGTTTATCCTCGTGATCGGTGTGGTTCCCCGTATGCTGCGGAGAGGAAATCTTGCGAAGCGGATCATTACGATCGAAAATACCGTATTTCTCGGCGTTATGGCAGGGGCGCTGCTGTCGCTGGTTTCATGGGAATGTAAGACGCCGTTTTTGTTTGCCGGTCATTTGATCTTGGCTCTTTACGGAATTTCCGCAGGAATTTTTGTAGGCTGCATTGCCGTCGCGCTGGCGGAAATCTTAGATACCTTTCCCATCCTGTTTCGGAGGGGAAAGATCAAGCGCGGTCTTCCCTGGGTTATGGCGGCGATGGCGTTCGGGAAAATGGCGGGCGCGCTTTATTATTTTATGCCGTAGAAAAGAAAAAAGAAATGAGGACGATTATATGAAAAAAGAACAGTTGCCGAAAGGACAGCAGGAGAGGAACGATGCTTATAACGAATACGTAAAGCAGGTAACTCCGACGCACAATCTCTGGATGAATATGGCAAAGGCGTTTCTGCTTGGCGGAGCCATCTGTCTGTTGGGACAGATCATCGTCAATGTCGGAATGCAGCGGTTTGGTCTGGGGCAAAAGGACGCCTCCACATGGTGCAGCCTGATTCTGGTGCTGCTCAGCGTGGTCTTAACCAGCTTAAACGTATATCCTTTGCTTGCCAACTGGGGCGGCGCGGGCGCGCTTGTCCCGATTACCGGATTTGCAAACGGCGTGTGCGCCTCTGCGGTGGAATTTCAAAAAGAAGGTCAGGTCTTCGGAATCGGAAGCCAGATCTTTAAAATTGCGGGTCCCGTCATTTTATACGGAATCTTTTCCAGTTGGGTGCTGGGACTTCTCTACTGGATCTTAAAGCTTTTCGGATTATTTTAAAAAAAAGAAATTTGGGCCGGAAAAGAGCATTTTCCGGCTTTTGCTTTTAATAAAAGAATGTTATAATAAAACATCAGATGTAAAACTGCACACAAGGGAAGGAGAAGGGATATGAAAAAAAGATGGAGTGCATTTGTGATGGCGGTTGCGATGCTTGTTTTAACGGTATCTGCAGCAGTCGTAGAGCCTGCGCCGATACGGGCGGACGGGGAACGGACGCTGAAGCTGCATTATCACAGGGAAGACGGAAACTACGACGGCTGGGATGTGTGGCTGTGGGAAGAAGGCAAGGACGGAAACGGCTATGCATTTGAAGACGTTGACGGGGAAATGGTTGCGACGATGGAGGTTTCTCCGGGAACGACCAGCGTCGGCTTTATCGTCCGGACAGAGGACTGGACGAAGGATGTCGATGCGGATCAGTTTATTGACATTTCGGAAGTGATTTCCGGCGAGGTACATATTTATGTAGAATCCGGAGTGGAGGGGTATGAAAAAGTATACGGCTTAGATGCCGTAACCGGAGTCAATTTAAAAAGCGCCGTATATAACGGGGACGGTACGATTTCCGTAGAAATGACGGCAGCGCTGGAGCAGGATGCCGCACAGGCGTTTACCGTAGCCGGAAAAGAGCAGGCGGTAGAGATCTCTAAGGCGGAGGACAAGGGAAACAATCAGTACGTGCTGTATCTGGCGGAAGAATTAGACAATGCAAAGCAATACACGATTACCTTTGACGGGATTGAATATTCGGTTCAGATGCCGATCGTTTATTCCACGCAGGAATTTGAAGATGCATATACCTATGACGGGGACGATCTGGGAGCCGTATGGACCAAAGAGAAGACGACGTTCCGCGTATGGGCGCCGACGGCGGACGAGGTTTCGGTAAACCTCTACGAATCGGGAACGGACAATACCGATGACCGGATCGAGCAGCTTCCGATGAAGGCGGATGAAAACGGTACATGGGTTGCGGAGAAGGAAGGCGATCTGAACGGCACTTACTATACCTATACGGTAACGCTGGATGGAACCCAAACGGAGGCGTGCGATCCGTATGCCAGAACGACGGGCGTAAACGGAATGCGGGCAATGGTCATTGATCTGGATTCCAGCGATCCGGACGGATGGGACTCGGATTCCAATCCGCACGAAGGAGAAGGCATCAACGATGCGATTATTTATGAAGCGCATATCCGCGACCTGACGGTTGGTTCAGGCGCCGGAATTACCAATGCCGGAAAATATCTGGGACTGACCGAGACGGGCACAAAGACGGCTTCCGGAATTGCAACGGGCGTGGATCATATCAAAGAGCTGGGCGTAACGCATCTGCACCTGCTTCCGATTTATGATTTCGGCTCGGTAGATGAAACGGGCGCGGGCAGTCCGTATAACTGGGGTTACGATCCGGTCAATTACAATGTGCCGGAGGGTTCGTATTCTACGGATCCGTATAACGGAGAGGTGCGCGTAAAGGAAATGAAGCAGATGGTTCAGTCGCTTCATGAAAACGGAATCAGCGTGGTTATGGATGTGGTTTACAACCATGTATATAACGCGTCGGAATTCTGCTTTAACAAGATCGTGCCGGGATATTTTTCAAGAATTAACGCGAACGGCGCTTATTCCAACGGCTCCGGCTGCGGGAACGATACGGCGTCCGAACGCGCAATGGTAAAAAAATACAT
Organism: uncultured Lachnospiraceae bacterium; assembly: GCA_947591115.1. Classification (GTDB taxonomy): domain Bacteria; phylum Bacillota; class Clostridia; order Lachnospirales; family Lachnospiraceae; genus Roseburia. Next base: position 3,638 of record CANQCX010000074.1, read on the forward strand.
TGTGGATTCCGTCAGCTACTGGGCGGACGAATATCACATCGACGGCTTCCGGTTTGATCTGGTCGGACTTTTAGATACGGAAACCATCAATGCGATCGTAGAAGAAGTGCATAAAGATCATCCAAGCGTGATCTTCTACGGAGAAGGATGGACGATGTCTACGGATGTAACAAAAGAAGGCTATACGATGGCAACGCAGCAGAGCTCGGAAAAAACGCCGGAATTCGCATTCTTTAACGATTCCATCCGCGATACCTTAAAAGGAAACGTATTTAATACCGGAGAGGTCGGCTATGTATCCGGCGCACTGAATACAGAAGCGGCGCTGGAGCGCAGTTTTCTCGGAGCGGAGACTTGGTGCAAGAATCCGTCGCAGACGATCAACTATGCCTCCTGCCACGATAATCTGACGCTTTTTGACCGGCTGGCCATTTCCAGACCGGACGCCGAAAAAGAGGATCTGATCCGGATGAATAATCTGGCGGCGGCGATCTATATGACGGCGGAGGGCGTACCGTTCTTTCAGGCAGGAGAGGAAATGCTGCGTTCCAAAGAGCATGCGGACGGAACGTTTGACGAGAACAGCTATGCGTCGGGCGATACGATCAACGCGCTCCGCTGGCTCAATCTGGAGGATGAAAGCTATGCGGCGGTTATGGAATACTACAAAGGCCTGATCGCATTTCGGAAGGCGCATGGCGCACTCCGGCTTTCGTCGGCAGAGGACGTATCGGAGCATGTAACGCCGGTAAAAGACTTGGCCGACAACGTTTTGGCATTTGACATTACGGGCGGCGTCAACAAAGAAACAGCCGAAGAACTGTATGTGATCTTCAATGCGAATCCAGAAGCGGCGGAAGTCGAGCTGCCGGAGGGCAAATGGAATGTTTACATTAACGGAGAAAAAGCCGGAACCGAGGTACTGGATCAGGTCGAGGGCGGCAAAGTGACCGTAGAGGCGATTTCAGCGATGGTTCTGGTACGGGAAGGCAGTATGGGCATGGTTCCGCTGATCGCAGGAATTGCGGTACTGGCAGTGATCGCGATCGGAATCGCACTGTTCGCGGTAAAGAGAGTAAAGAGCGCATCCTAGAATAACGGTGCAGACAGGGTGGCAGAATGAGCATTTATGGTATCATTCCGCCACCTGTTTTTACCATCCGTTCTGCTGTAGAAACGCATTTGACGCGGTATGTTTTTTATGATAAGATAACCATGAATGCTTTTAGGAGGGTATAAATATGGCGTTATTAGAGGATTTAAAGGTACTTGGCGTAGATACGGAAGAAGGACTGGAACGCATGGGCGGAAATTCGGCGCTCTATGAGCGGATGCTTTTTAAGTTTCTGGATATGATGCAGCAATCGTCAGTGCAGCCGGATTTTGACAGCAATGACTACGAAGAGATTATTGAAAAGGCGCACGCAATCAAAGGCGTTTCCGGAAATCTGTCGCTTACTCCGATCTATAAAGCATATTCGGAGGTAGTCAGTCTGCTTCGCGCCGGAGAGCCGGATAAAGCAAAAGCGGAGCTGATCAATGTACTTCCGGTTCAGATGGAGATCATCAAATGCATTGAGAAATATCAGTAAAGGTTTGAATGGCAATGGAGAATCAAATGAAGAAGGATAAAACGATACTAATCGTAGATGATGTGGAGATCAATCGCGCGATTCTGGCAGCGATTTTCTGCGAAGAATACAATATCGTAGAGGCGGAGAACGGTCAGCAGGCGATCGAGCTGCTCGACGGGGAACAGTCGTTTTCCGCGGTGCTTTTGGATCTTCTGATGCCGGAGGTAAATGGGATCGGCGTTCTTGAGGAGATGAACCGAAACGGCAGTATTCGAACGATACCGGTATTTTTAATTACCGCTGCGGAGAGTCAGGAAATGCTGCTCGAAGGGTATAATCTTGGAGCGATCGACGTGATTACCAAGCCGTTTTTGTCACAGTTCTTAAAATGCCGCGTGAACAATGTCATTGAATTGTATGAGCATCGGAACGAGCTTGAGAAGATCGTGGCGGAGCAGGTGGAGCGGCTGAATCATCTGAACCAGTCGGTTGTAGAAACGCTGGCTACCCTGATCGAGTTTCGGGACTGCGAATCGGGCGAGCATGTAAAACGGATCTGCGGACTGACGCGCATTTTGATGAAAGAAGTAAGCAAGACCTATCCGGAGTACTATCTGCCGAAGGAGGAGATCGACAAGATCGTGACCTCATCGATTCTTCATGACATCGGAAAGATCGCCGTACCGGATAATATTTTAAATAAACCGGGCAAGCTGACGGCGGAAGAATTTGAGATCATGAAGCAGCATACGGTACGAGGCTGCGAGCTGCTTTCGAATATACCGGATATTATGGACGCCGGAATTTATAATTACAGTTATGATATCTGCCGCCACCATCATGAGCGGTGGGACGGACGGGGATATCCGGACGGCCTGAAGGGAGACGATATTTCCATTTGGGCGCAGGTGGTTTCGGTTGCGGACGTTTATGACGCGCTGACCTCGGTCCGCGTATACAAAAAGGCGTTCAGCTCCGAGAAAGCGGTGGATATGATCTTTAACGGCGAATGCGGCGTATTCAATCCGAAGGTGCTTTACGTATTTAAAAAGTCTCTGGATAAGATTCAGGAGATACACAAGCTTTGAGTGAATCTTGAAAATTGGAAGGGCATAGAGCATATATGAGTGATGTAACATCAGGAAAGAAAATTTTGATCGTGGACGATTCGGAAATCGACCGCGAGATCCTAAGAGAAATTCTGTCCGATGATTTTGAATTGGAGGAAGTGGACAACGGCTATCTGGCGCTGGAATTTATTATGCAGAATAAGGACCAGCTGGATGCCATCCTTCTGGATGTTTCCATGCCGGTCATGGACGGCTTCAGCGTTTTAAAGCTGATGAAGGAAAACGGGGTAGATACCATTCCGGTCTTTATGATTACGGCGGAGGCGACGAAGGACAGCGTGGAAAAAGCCGCTGTTTTTAAGGTGTCGGAATTTATCCGCAAGCCGTTTGATCGGGAGGAAGTATTAAAGAGATTAAAATCCAAGCTGGGCGTGCTGACCGACCATGCGCTTACGGAAGAGGACATCGTTGAAACGCAGAAATACATTGCGGAGCTGGAAATGATCTATGACAAATACCTCAAGCATATGGGAGAAGACAACGGGCACTGCATCCGCATGACAAATCTGATGAAGATTTTGCTGAGCAAGTATACGGTCAATACGCGCGGGGTGCATTTGGAGCGTCCGCAGATCGAGATGATCAGTAAGGCGGCATATTTCTGTGACATCGGAAATATGGTCACGCCGACGCTTCCGGGTTTTCGGATGACAAAGCATGAGGATGAAAACAACGACGCGTACCAGAGCCATACGTTAAACGGCGCGGCATTGATCCGGCTGAATTTTTCCGAGCATTGCCGGTATTTTGTGCAGATCTGCGCCGATATGTGCAGTCATCACCATGAGCGGTACGACGGAACGGGATATCCGCACCGGATCATGGGCGGAAACAATTCCGCGTATGCGCAGATGTGCGGTCTGGTGGATAAATTTGATACGCTGTTTTATAAATATCGCGAGCATAATGAACTGCAGTTCAGTTTTGTGTACGGCGAGATCGCGCAGGATCGGGGAGCGGTAAGCAGAGAGATTTTGTCACTGCTGGAAGAAAGCAAATTTAATATCGTTATGTACTATAATGCACGTACATAGGAGAGGAAGCAGGAGTGAAAAATTTTAAAAAAAAGAGAGTAAACTTTTTCTGGCGCAGTTTTCTCTATGCTTTTCTGGTCTGTGTAATTGCATTCGGAGCGCTTACCGTTTTTACGACAAGACAGACGCAGAAGGAATTTGACGATATCAACACGAACTATATGGCGGAGCTGACCACCCAGATTCAACAAAAATTCAGCTCCATTGTGGACTTGCGGCTGCGGACGCTGGATACGATTATGGAGCGTGTTCCCGCCGAAGGTTTTTCCGAGGAAGGAATGGAAAAATTTCAGGAGGAGGCCGAAGTCCGAGGGTATACCAGCCTGGGATTTCTGAGACCGGACGGCAGCATCGAAATGATTTACGGCACGCCGATCTCGGCGGCGAGTCCGGCGGAAGCGGTCGAGTCGCTGAATACCGACGGACATGTGACGGTGCGCGGACTTAACGACGAGGGCGAAAAAGTCCTGCTCGTCGGGCAGAAGGCAGAGTACCCGCTTGAAGACGGAAGCGAAAGCATTGCGCTGATCGTCGGAGTGTCTACCAGCTATTTAAGCAACACGCTGTATGTCTACGAGGAAAACGCGGCGGTTTATTCTCATATCATCGATCCGGACGGCGTATTTGTCGTGCGAAACGGCGAGGAGTTTGACCATACCTTTTTTGACCGGATGAAAAGCCAGTATAAAACGCAGAGCGGCGGCTCGGTTGACGAGTACATTGAAGGATTAAAAGCCGCAATGGCTTCCGGCGAAGACTACAGCATGAAGATATGGAGGGACGGAAATCCGCAGTCGATCTACTGTTCTGCGCTGAAAGAAAATCCAAACTGGTATCTGGTTATGATCATGCCAAGCGGAATACTCAATTCGACGATCAACCGGATGGACAGGATGCGAATCCTTTTGATCGTAGGCTGCGCGCTGGTTATTCTGATTACGATGTTTTTGATCTTCCGGCTGTATTACCGGATTACCGTCAACCAGATGACGGCGCTGGAAAAAGCGAGAAGGGAAGCGGTTCATGCGAATCAGGCAAAGAGCCAGTTTTTATCCAGCATGAGCCATGACATCCGCACGCCGATGAACGCCATTATCGGAATGACGGATATCGCCCTGAAAAATATGGACGATAAAAAGCGGCTGTCTGATTGTCTGGGCAAGATCCGCCTGTCCAGCAAACATCTGCTGGGACTCATTAACGATGTACTGGATATGTCTAAGATTGAAAGCGGCAAGATGACGTTAAACGTCGTGCCGGTATCGCTGCGCAGCACGATGGATGATATCGTCAATATCATGCAGCCGCAGGTCAAGGCAAAGGAACAGTTTTTTGATATCTTTATCCAGAAGATCCTGTCCGAAAACGTACAGTGCGACAGCGTGCGCCTGAATCAGGTGTTGATCAACCTTGTGTCAAATGCGGTTAAGTTTACGCCGGAAAAAGGGCAGATCGACATATATATGTATCAGGAGGA
>CANQCX010000075.1 GCA_947591115.1 uncultured Lachnospiraceae bacterium
TAGAAATGGGTCCGATGATGGCGTGCATTATGCTGACAGTAATCCCGATCGTGATCGTTTATCTGGTTGGACAGAAGCATATTATCAAAGGCGTAGCTGCCGGAGCGGTAAAGGGTTAAGTTTGTATGACCATAAAAGATATTGCGCGGGAATCCGGCTATGCGGTCGGAACGGTATCCCGAGTACTGAACGATCATCCGGATGTATCGGAACATGCTAGAAAAGCGATCATGGATGTGGTGGAAAAGTACAATTTCCGTATCAACAGCAATGCCAAGCATTTAAAACAGCAGGTAAGCAGGGAAATTACCATTATTGTAAAGGGATTTCACAACATGCTGTTTGCAGCGATCCTAGAGCGGATGCAGGGGCGTGTCAAACAAAAGGGGTACGCCTGTCAGATCTATTACATCAGCGAGCTGGAAAACGAGGTGGAGCAGGCGATTCAGATTGTACGTGAGCTGCGTCCGCTGGGCGTGGTATTTCTGGGCAGCAATCCGGATTTCTTCCGCAGAAGCTTTGCGGAGATTACCATACCGGCGATTTTGATCACAAACTCTGCGTCGGAGCTGGGATTTGCGAATCTTTCCAGCATCGGAACCGACGATGCGGCGGCAGCGGAAGCAGCCGTAGCGCACCTGTTTTCTTTAGGACACCGGAGGATCGGTGTTTTGGGAGGATGGGTAAACCGTTCACAGGCGGCGGCGGGACGCCGTCTGGGGGTAGAAAGGGCGTTTGCGTCGCAGGGACTCTCGTTTTCCTATGACAGACAATACGAAAGCGCTTTTTTTACCGTAGCGGGCGGTTATCAGGCGATGGAGCGGCTGCTTTCGAGAATGCCGGATCTGACGGCGGTCTTTGCGATGGCGGACGTCATGGCGATCGGCGCGATGCGGATGCTGAAGGACAAAGGCTTTCGGGTGCCGGAGGACATTTCCGTTATCGGATTTGACGGTATTGAGATCGGGGAGTACCATACCCCGAGACTTACCACGATCCGGCAGGAGTGGGAGCAGATCGCCGACCGCGGCGTGGAGATCCTGTTCGCCTGTATCGATGAAGAACCGGCGGTTCATGAGGTGGTTTCCTTCCGTTTTTTGGACGGAGAAAGCACCGGAAAAATTTTACAAGAAAAACAGCTAGGATAAAAGCTGCCCGTATTTTGACTGCAAAACAGTCGGGATGCGGGCAGTATTTACTTTCCGGAAAGTTCGTGCTATAATAGGGCGCATGGATGGTATTCCGCAGAGACGGAAACTGTACCGGAAAGCAGGCAATTATGAAAATTGGATTTATTGGAGCCGGAAAAGCCGGCTTTAGCTTAGGCAGATTTTTTGTCGAAGGCGGGATTCATGTGACCGGATATTACAGCAGGCACGAAGAATCCGCAAGAGAGGCAGCTTTCTTTACCCGAACGAGAGCTTACGATACGCTCGGCGCTATTTTACGTGATAGCGACGCGCTGTTTCTGACGGTTCCGGACGGGGCGATATCTCCGGTTTTTCAAGAACTGGAGTCTATGGATATTTCTCAAAAACAATTTTGTCACTGCAGCGGCGCCATGACGGCAAAAGAAGCATTTTTGGATATTGACCGAAAGGGCGCGTACGGATATTCCATCCATCCGTTATTCCCAATCAGCAGCAAAAAGAAATCTTATCAGGAATTGCAGGGAGCGTTTTTTTGCATAGAAGGGATTGGGCCGCATCTTCCCGAGTGGAAGGAGCGGCTGCAGTCTCTCGGTGCAAAGGTACAGATGATTTCCGGCGAAACCAAAATACAGTATCATGCGGCGTGCGCCATTGCAAGCAATCTGGTGTGCGCATTGGCGGACGAAAGTCTGGAATTGCTGGCGCAGTGCGGCTTTTCACAGGAGCTGGCGTTACAGGCGCTTGCGCCACTTATGCGGAGCAATCTGGAGCATCTGCTGGCGGAGGGCCCAAAGAACGCATTGACAGGGCCGGTGGAGCGGTGCGATACGGAAACGGTAAGAAAGCATCTGGAATGCTTTCCCGATAACGAGGGAAAAGAGATGTACCGCGCGGTTTCCCGTAAGCTGACTGGTTTGGCGGAGCAAAAAAATCCGAATCGGGATTATGGAGCAATGAAAAAATTATTGGAGGAGATGGAAGCGTGAAAAATACGACAGCAACTTTATTGGAAATGAAACAAAAAGGGGAAAAGATTTCCCAACTGACCTGTTACGACTATTCTACCGCGCGGCTGGTAGACGCGGCAGGCATCAATACCATTCTGGTAGGAGACAGTCTTGGCATGACGATGCAGGGATATGACACCACGCTTCCGGTTACGCTGGAAGAAATGATCGTCTACGGGCGGAGCGTGGTCCGCGGCTGCAAGGACGCCTTTATTATTATGGATATGCCGTTTATGAGCTATCAGGTGTCCGTAGAGCAGGCGGTGGAAAACGCGGGACGGCTGATCAAGGAAACCGGCGCCAATGCGGTAAAGCTGGAGGGCGGAGCGGCTGTCTGCAGTCAGATACGGGCGATCGTGGATTCCGGAATTCCGGTCTGCGCGCATATCGGCATGACGCCGCAGTCGGTAAATGTATTCGGCGGCTTTAAAGTGCAGGGAAAAGGAGAGGCGAATGCCGAGCGGGTATTAAACGACGCCCTTCTTGTGCAGGAGGCAGGAGCGTTTATGTGCGTGCTGGAATGCGTACCGCCGAAGCTGGCAGGACTGATTACCGGAAAAACAGAAATGATTACCATTGGAATCGGAAGCGGCGTACAGTGCGACGGACAGGTGCTTGTTCTGCAGGATATGCTGGGGATCGGCGAATTCCGTCCGAAGTTCGTAAAACGCTTTGACGAAATCGGCGCGCGCATGAAGGAAGTGTTTCAAACTTACGATCAGGAGGTCAAAAACGGCGTATTTCCGGATGAAACCTATGCATACGGAAAAAGCGACTGCTCCGATGAATTTTTAAAAGAGTTGGACGGGAAATATTAAAAGGCGGGAGAGAAAAATGGAAATAGCAGAGAAAATTTCACAGGTACGGGAAACCGTAAAAAAATGGAAAAAAGAAGGACTGACCGTAGGCTTGGTGCCGACGATGGGATATCTGCATGAAGGACACGCAAGTCTGGTAGAGTGTGCGGACAGGATGTGCGATCGGGTAGTGGTTTCGGTTTTCGTCAATCCGACTCAGTTTGCGCCCGGCGAGGATCTGGAAACCTATCCGAGGGATTTTGAGAGGGACTGCGCGCTGCTGGAAAACTGCGGCTGCGACCTCGTTTTCCATCCGGAGGTTTCGGAGATGTACGAAGAAGACGCGGCGACTTATGTTGAGATCCTTTCCGATATGCCAAAGCAGCTCTGCGGAAAAACGCGGCCGATCCATTTCCGCGGCGTTTGTACGGTTGTGGCAAAGCTGTTTAACATTGTCGAGCCGGACAAAGCGTTTTTCGGGCAGAAGGATGCGCAGCAGCTTGCGATCATCCGGCGGATGGTAAGGGATATGTCCTATGGGATCGAAATCATCGGCTGTCCGATCGTGCGCGAAAAGGACGGTCTGGCGAAGTCTTCCCGCAACACGTATCTAAACGAGGAGGAGCGCCGCGCCGCGCTGATCTTATCCCAAACCGTTTTTCTCGGAGAAAAGCTGGTTCGGGAGGGCGAACGGGATGCAGACCGACTCCTGTCCGCGATGAAAGCGAAGCTGGAAACGGAGCCGCTGGCGCGGATCGATTATGTATCGGCGGTGGACGCCGTTACAATGGCACCGGTTGCGCAGATAAAGGGCAGTGTGCTGGTGGCGATGGCGGTTTATATCGGAAAAACCAGACTGATCGATAATTTTATTGCGGAGGTGCAGCCTTTATGACCGTTGAAATGCTAAAAGGAAAAATCCATCGTGCAACGGTGGTGCAGGCGGAACTGGACTATGTCGGCTCGATTACCATAGATCAAGAGCTGCTGGAGCTTTCCGGAATTCTGGAATACGAAAAAGTGCAGATCGTCGATATCAATAACGGAAACCGGTTTGACACGTACGCCATTGCGGGAGAGCGCGGCTCCGGTATGATCTGCCTCAATGGGGCGGCGGCGCGCTGCGTCAGCGTAGGGGACAAAATTATCATCATGGCATATGCGCAGATGACGCCGGAGGAGGTTCGGGAATATCATCCGGCTGTCGTATTTGTAGATGAAAAGAACCGCCCGCAGCGGGTAACCTCATATGAAAAGCATGGGCGTCTGGCGGATGAAATGCTGGAAGAGCCGGACGAGCGGCAGGAGTAACAGGCGGCACGCGGTTTTTCGGCAAACAGAATTTATATGACTTACCGGCAAACGGAATTCATGAGGTTTACCGAAAAACGGAATTCATGAGGTTTACCGGTTGCGCATAAAGAGAACCGATTTCTTTTTTGTTTGTTAAAAATTCCCAAAAAACAGTTGGAAATATCTATAAAATACACATTGACATAAAAAGCAGGTCTTGTTATACTACTCTTATCGAACAACCGATTGCGCAAATAGTTGCACAAACTGACGGACTGCACAAGCCGGCGGATCCGCAAACGCACCGATGAGCGGCATGTCATTTGCGAAGGCGCCAGCGGACTGCAGAGAGGGGGAGTACCTATGCCGCAGGCGGTTGAATAAAAGATACGGAGGGATAATTTGATGGACAAATTTATTGTGAACATCATCCATCGTCCAGAAATGGTTCCGGAGTATTCCGCGACCGTTACCGGACAGGGAAAAGAAGAAGATATCGGGGATAAGGCGCTTCTGACCGAGTCGCTGGATATTTTCAAGACGCAGCAGAGACTGGCGCATGAGAACGGTCTTAAAGTTACCATTCAGATGACGTATGCTTCTTTGTTTAATCAGGAAGCGGTAGAACTTGCAAAGCATGACCACGAAGAATACGGCGATGAGATCGCGCTGTCCTTACTGGGCCTTCCTTGCGAGGAGTTCCGCGAGAAGTACAAGACGAAAGATTTCTGTATCTGGATGTTCTCGATGGAGGACAAGAAAAAGATCGTCAACGATGTATTTGAGAAATTCCATGATATCTTCGGCTTTTATCCGGAGTCAACCGGATCGTATTATCTGGATGCGGATCTGACCAATTACATCAAAGAAAAATACCCGATGGTCAAATGCGCGGTTGCAACCTGCTGGGAGGAGGGCCCGAAAGCGTACCATACCTGCAACAATTCATGGTACACCCTGTTTGACGGAGGCCCATGGGCGCCCTGGATCCCATCCAAAGCCAACACCCATGCACCGGCAGCCAATGAGGAGGAGGACAGCGGTATCGTTGCCATTCCGCATCTTTCCCGCGACCTGCTCGCATGTTATGACGGAAACGGCTCCAATTTCGGAACGCATCCGCAGAACGTACTTCGCGGAATGATCTACGACAGCAAGACATGGGAGTACCCGTATCTTTATAACCTGATCGACCAGTATCGTTCTTTGGAAAAATACAACAACGGATACGCTTACAATATGATGTTTGTCGGACCGGGCTGGATGAACAAGATGGGACGCTGGGAGGCTCCGTACGAGCTGCTGGAGAAATCCTACAGCGACGGCTGCAAATATTACGGACAACTGAAAAAAGAGGGCAAGCTCATCGATATGACCATGTCCGAGTTTGCGGATTACTATCGTCAGAAGAAGACCTACAAAGAGCCGGAATGCGCACTTTGGAGAGATATTCTTTACGGCTCGGATAAACAGGTATTCTGGTACTGCGATCCGTATATGAGAGCCTGTGTCAATATGGATCAGGGCGGCGCGATCGTAGACCTGCGTCCATACGCTGCAAAGCTGGAGTGGCCGGTCGGAATCGGAACCAAGCATGTACAGGATGCTTCCTATCCGTTCCTGATTCAGGAAAAATACCGCGCCGGATATTTTACCCACTATGCAGGAGAGGGAACCGTAAGAAGCGCGAAGCTTTCCTACAACGGCGAAGAAGTCGATCTTTGCCTGTGCCGCACCAAAGCGCACTTCTCTCAGGAGGGAACGACGCGTATTCTGACGCTGGATCCGGTTACGATCGAGTTCCGCGGACTGTCGGTAACGCTCCAGACGAAGGAGTATTTTGAAGAAGGATCCGGCAGCATCAAGATCGAGCGTACCATCTTGGAGATGAGCGATCCGAATGCCGAGGTTTATCTGAATGAATATATGGTAGCATGCTACGGAACAACGGAATATCCGGAGGACATGACCGGAATTACCTTAAAATGCGAAGGCGCGCAGGAGAAGACCATCCAGTATGAATACAAATGTCGTGAAGAAGCGCTGGAGGGAGCCTCGGCAGTCAGCGCTGTCATTCCGGCGATCCAGACGAAGGTTTCCCTGACCGCTTCCGATCAGGCGGAGGGATATGTCAAAGAAGGATATGCGTTCTCGCCAATGTTTACGTTAGGTTACAAAAAGAGAATCTCAGACAAGGAGGTATTTGCAACATGGCTCAATCTGGAAAAGGCAAATTAAATTACAGATGTCCGTCCTGCTTTATGAGAGACTTAGACATCGATATGTTTTACGACAAGGATAAGAAGGAATATTACTGTATTCGCTGTCAGTACACCGGAACCGAAGAAGATGTGCTTGAGAAAAACGAGATGATCCGTTTCCGTTATCGTGCGATGTATAAAAGATTTGATAAGTTTGATTTTGATTAAACATTCAGTTTTTCACGTTTTGTAACAGACGGGAGGCTGCTGCATGTTTGTGTGCAGCCTTCCGTTTTTTCTAAATTTGAAAAAAGCAGATTTTTATGACTTCAGGGGGGAGGAGTTATGGGCAAAAAGAAAAAAGACAAGATGGAATTGCGGTTTTATGAGATACCGCAGCAGGAAACGGTTCTGGCAAGGATCGGGAAGGAATGGGACAGAGTATACGGCGTTGACGGCGTTCATCTTCATTTTCACAACCTGATGGAGATCGGTCTCTGCAGACGCGGAGAGGGCGAATTGTGGATCGGCGAGGAAAGCCATCGGTACGAAACTTCTATGGTCAGCGTGATACCGGAAAATTTCCCTCATGTCCTGATCAGCAAAGAAGGAAGATCGGATTATTGGGAGTTTTTCTATTTGAACCCGAAGCCTTTGATCGAAGAATTGTTTCCGGACAATCCGCTGTATCAAAGCGAGGTTTTCGAGCATATCAATCAAACGCCGTATCTTCTGCACGTATCCGAGGCTCCGGCTTTGTTTGGGACGGTCAATGCCATTATCGAAGAGGTGCGCGTTCCCAAGCAGTACCGGCAGGGAATGATCCGGCTGCTCGCGAAAACGATGATACTTGAAATCCTGCGTCAGGATTCCGGTGCGCCGTATAACGCGGTCAAACAGGTAAAAGCGGCGAATATGACTCAGATCGCGTCTGCGCTGGAATATATTAACCAAAATTATGCGGCGCCGATCAAGGCAAAAATGCTGGCGGATGTCTGCAATATGAGCGAGACGCATTTCCGGCGCGTGTTTGAAGAATACATCAATATGGCGCCGATGGATTACGTCAATCTCATACGCGTGCAGCAGGCGTGCGAGCGTATGAAAAAAACGGATGATTCCATGGACAACGTAGCGCTCCGATGCGGATTTACAACGACTTCAACATTTAACCGGAATTTTAAAAAATTTTTGAATACTTCGCCGTATCAGTGGAAGATCAATTTGGACAACAGCGATCGGAAATTGGCGGATTTTCAAATTTCTACCCGAAAAGGATGGTAAAATTTGCTTTTTTTTCATATGAAGTTTGCTACACAACAGACCGGTGGACGGCTATAATATACCTAATTTGCAAGCATCGGCTGAGCCATAAGAAGCAGGGAGGGCGAGAAAATGGATCATTTTGACTATGAAATTGTAAAAAATCCGGAAATATTTGAGCAGAACCGTCTCGAGGCGCATTCGGATCATATCTGCTATGCCTCCGAATACGAAGAAATAGAACAAAAGAGCAGTCTGCGCATGGATTTAAACGGATTGTGGAAATTTCATTATGCCAAAAATATGCAGCTGGCGGCGGTTGGTTTTGAAGCGGAGGACTACGACTGTAAAAGCTGGGATGAAATTCATGTTCCGGCGCATATCCAGATGGAAGGCTATGACAGGCCGCATTATACCAATACGACATATCCATGGGAACGAGAAGAGATCATTGCGCCGGGGGAAATTCCGGTTCGTTTTAATCCGGTGGCAAGCTATGTAAAGTATTTTTCGCTTCCGCAGAAGATGAAGGGCCAGCGGATCTGCATTTCCTTTCAAGGCGTCGAAAGCGGATTTGCAGTGTGGTTAAACGGCGCGTATGTAGGTTACAGCGAGAATTCTTTTGATCCGGCTGAATTTGAGCTGACGCCGTATCTGAAAGAAGGAGAAAACAAGCTGGCGGTGCGCGTATGGAAATGGACGTCCGGAAGCTGGTGCGAGGATCAGGATTTTTATCGTTTTTCCGGAATTTACCGAGATGTTTATCTCTATGCCGTTCCCCAAACGCATGTCTGGGACATCCGTCTTGTTCCAAAGCTGACGGCTTCTTTGGAAAAAGGCGTATTGGAGATGACTGCAAAGACAAGCGGAGCCGGAAGCATTGCGTTTACCCTGTATGAGCCAAAGGCAGGCTACAGCGTCACATGCGGAGAGGAACGCGCGGCGCTGCAGCAGAAAACGGTAACCATCAAGGACGGCGTCGCCGAAGGCGTTTTTGAAGTGTCGGCTCCGGCATTGTGGAGTGCGGAGGAACCGAATTTGTACCGGCTGAAAGCGGAGGTCCGCGATGAGGACGGGCAGGTAACCGAGCTGTTTGAT
>CANQCX010000076.1 GCA_947591115.1 uncultured Lachnospiraceae bacterium
AAAAATTATGCTTTATATGGAAGAATAGGGTAAATTTATGCAAAAGAACGATTAATTTTTACAATAGTCGGCAGAAAGAGAAAAAGTGTGCTAATCTTGAGAACATGAAAGACAAAGAGAAAAGAGGAGAGATAAAATGGTAAAAAATAATCAGATTGTGGCAGAAAAAGTTCTTGCGAAAGTGGCATACAAAGCAGCAAAAGATAATGTTAATGCAACATGCACTTGTTTCTTTTATCAACCTAAAGTGTCAAAAAAACTTTTAAAACTAAGGAAACATTGATGTTTGAAACAATTTCAAGAAAAATAACAAATAGAATGATTAAGGATGGCGTTATTGAGCAGGATGAACTTGAGATATATTTGTATGGGATGGAATTGTTCTTTACAACTGCCCTAAATATGCTGATTTTAATTGTTTTGAGCATTATATTTAATGAATTCTGGAATGGAATTACATTTATGCTTGCTTTTTCCTTTCTAAGAAAATATACAGGCGGTTATCATGCATCAACGCCGGTAAAATGTTGTTTTTTGACAATGGGAGTAATATTTGCAATGCTTTTAGCGGTAATCTATTTAAAAATAACGGTCGTTGCTTCTGTGATATGGCTCGTGTTGTCGGCTGTTATTATTTTACTGTTATCGCCGATGGACTCAGATAACCGGCAACTTGACAACATCGAAAAAATAATATATGGAAAGATGGTAATGGTAGTCTGGGGAACGGAAATATTATTTTTTATCCTATTGCAAATATTTGGCTTTAAAGAATTGTCAATAAGTATAACATATGCACATATAATAATAGGCTTGTCATTGATTGCTGGCAAAATTAAAGCAAAAATAAGAGAGCAGGGAGTGTAGCAAAGAGAATACTTAGCAAACTTATAGAAATATAAGGACGCAAAGCTTGGAGTCTACGGCGGGGATTCGCGAATGCGAAAACCGTTAAGATAGTTCGGCTGCAGTGAATAGAAGTTCATTGCAGTTTTTTATTATATGAAATGATATGATATAAGACGGTTCGATATAGAAACAGAACTGTTTTATATAAAACAGGACTCTGATAAAATTCGCGAAAATAATCAGAGTCCAAGATGCAAGCACTTAGAAAAAGTACCTAGGATAAGCATATCACTTTTTCGGATGCGTGTAAAGAAAAATTATTAAAGGAGAGATTAGTATTATGAAAAAAAGAGTATTAACATTGGTAGCTGTATTGTCTATAATGTTGACAAGTGCAGTGCCTGCAATGGCAGCAACTGTATATTATCGTGGTTCAGCAGTAAGCTGGGATTATGGCAGATCTCTGGGATTATACAGTTATTCGGATGTTCAATCATCTGTATATGAACATTCTGCTACAGCGAATACGACAAGTTCGGGATGGAAAAAACCGGGGAAAAAAGCACATGCGCAACAGTTTGTGGGACTGAAACAAGCAACGGCTTACTGGAACTGTCGTTAAGATTGGAAAGGTTGTAATCAATGATAAAAAAAGCATCATGGATAGGCACACTTTTGATCGCAATGCAGGGCGTTTTGTTCGCCCTGCTTGCCATTTTAATGTTAAACGGTGCCTATCAGAAACAATGGAAAGAATATGGAAAAACAGAAGCTTCCATGACGGTATATATTGACGGCGTATCAGAAGAAGGGGAATACGCAATCGAGCAGTACCTGTTGAACAAGGCGGATTCCGATCATTTATTTATTATACGGCGCGATTCGTCTTTGCAGGAGGATGGCTCTTTTTTTGGCTATGACTTCGGGGTATATGGAGATGTGGAAAATAATGAGGTTTCTTTTTCGTTTTACGGAAAAAATGTGTTAAACAAGGAAATGCTGTCTGCACTTTTACGCTCCGGCGAGGAGGAAGCCACACTTGGAATAGATAAAGGAAGCGTATACAGTGTGGGGGAAATTCCGAAGATACGGTTCGGAGATCAGATCGTGATCAAAAAACTCAGCGCTTTGATCGAGGAAAGCAATACCGTACAGGGCGAGTATACGATTGTGGGAATAAAGGAAAACGATCGGCGGAAGCTGCTGTCCGAGTTAGCCGCTCTGTGCGGAACCTCCGAAGAAAAACTGTACAATTCCATGAGAGGCGAAGAAGTAGACGATAATTTAAAAAATATCATCGCAATTGTATTTATTTTGGCTCAGATGATGTTAAATACGGTATTTTTTATCATTCTTACCCTGCGGAATTTGGACAAAAGCGGCAAACTGGCGCTTTTGGGGTGGTCCAGAAGCGCTTTCTGTTATGAATTGTTTGGCGGTTTTTTGTGGCGCGCGGCAGCCGCCGTTCCAATCTTGACCATGATCGGGACGGTATGGTCGGGATGGACAAAAATTTCCATTCCGTATGTGGGACATTTCTTTTTATATGCGGTACTGAATATGGTCTTTACGCTGGCGGAGATCGGAATTTCAGTATTGATCCAGATGTCCGTCCGCCCTTTGAGCGCGATCAGAGGGAGATTTCCGAAAAAGGTACTGTATTTTCTTGGAATATTGGCGTATCTGGGAGTAAGCGCCGGAATCGTTTTTTGCGGCCTCTATGTCGATTCGCCGATGCGGATGGTTTCTGAAAACGCCGAATTGTCCAAGCGCTGGGAGGAGGTTTCCGATCATCAGGTGCTTAGGAATATATCGGTCGGAAATGATGAGGCTTCTTTTGCGGGAGCTTCCAAAGAATTGGATCAGGACATTTTTGAATGGTATAAAAAAATTCATGAGGAAAACGGCGTATATCTTGTACAGACGGCTTACTATGATGATGAAATACTGGAATTGTGGAGAACGGAGGGGATATATGATGCGGTTCCGGAAGATGCGTTCTGGTATTTTACCTTTTCTCAAAATTATATTCAAAAATTGGGAATACCGGTAAGCGATGAAATCTTACAGGCGGCGGAAAACGGAACAAGAGTATATCTGCTTCCTGCCGGAATGTCCCAAGAAGCAAAGAAAGCCATGCAATCATGGCTGGAGGAATCTTCTACAGAAGGAATTCGGGAAGGAGATATCGAAACGGTTTTTGGTACGGAGCGGGAAATTGAATTTGCAGAGTATGAGTATGAGAAAGACTTTTTTACGTGGGCGGCGGCTCCGGAAGAAGAAAGTGTCTGCAGGATGCCGGTTATCTATCTTTGTTCCCCTGAAAATATGACATATTTTGAGACCGAAAGTCTGCGCGCGATCGGTTTGGAGAGTTATATCAAATTTGAAGATCAGGCTGTGGCGGAAAAATATCTGGAAAAGGATTTTTTGAAGCAGTTTCATCTTGACGATAATCAGATTGTTTTTGAAAATGTCCAAAGTTATATTGACGGACTTCAAAAGGATCTGATGAGTGCGATCACATGGTTTGGACTGGTATTTTTGATATTGACGCTTATACTGACCGGAATATTGATTGCTTTAGCCGCGGTCTTTCGGATCGCGAATCAGGAAAAGCTGCATGTGCAGAAATTTCTCGGCTATGGCTTTTGGAATATGTATGGGAAACCGATGCTCCTGCTGGGAGCGGTAATTGCTGCCGAACTGCTGCTGATGTTATGCGCCGGTTCAAAATTTGGATTTGCTGTTATACTGTTTGTGGCGGTCATACAATTGTTTATTTTTGCAAAATATATGACCAGAAATGAAATCCGCAGTTTGTGTACGGCTTTTAAGGAGGAATAATTTATGGCAAGATCAGTTGAAATGCGCAATGTTTCTAAATCCTTTGGAAACAGACAGATATTTCGAAATTTTAATCTGGAAGCGGAAGAGGGAGAATTTATTTCCATTATCGGCCCGAGTGGATGCGGGAAGTCTACGCTGTTGAATATGATCGGTCTGTTAGAAACGTTTGATGAGGGAGAAATTAGGATCGGCGGGAAAAAACTTCCCAAAATTGACAGCAGAGGAGCTACTTTGCTCCGTCGGAATAAAATTAATTACTTATTTCAGTCGTATGCGCTGATCAATGATATGACGGTAATGGAAAATTTGCTTCTGGCAATGAATTTTGTAAATATTTCCAAAAAGGAAAAAATACAAAGGGCAAAGGAAGTGTTAAAACAGGTTGGGTTATTGAAGCTGCAGAACGAAAAGATCAATACGTTATCCGGAGGAGAACAGCAAAGGACGGCGATCGCAAGGACGATCCTAAAACCCGGGGATATCATTTTGGCGGATGAGCCGACCGGAGCGCTGGATCAGAAAACGGCGGACAATGTATTTTCCCTGATCATGGAGCTGAGCAGAACATACCATAAAACCGTTATTATGGTAACGCATTGCAGGGAGTTGGCGGATAGAACGGATCGCATCATTGATCTTAAAAGAATTTCTTTTTCTTAAAATAAATGATTTCTCCGATTGCAATGATCAGTACGGCAAAAATGACCAGAAGATAACCGTACCGCCATTTTAATTCCGGCATATAGGAAAAGTTCATTCCATACCAGCCTGTAATTAAAGTAAGCGGCAGAAAAAAGGTAGTAACAACGGTAAGGATCCCCATGATCTTGTTTTGCCGCGAGTCCTGTATCGACTGGTACAGTTCGCGGAGCTGAATCATATTCTCACGAAGGAGCTGGACATGATTTTGAAGCCGTTCGGCGCGGCGGGTGTATTTGTCCCAGTCCTGAGCGTTTGGGACAAAAGAGGAACAGGCGCTGGATTGAAGCAGTTCGCCAATATCGGCAAGCTGTTCATAATAGGCATTCAGTTCCGATAATTTTTGCCGGTATTTGGTAAGCTGTGAAAAAAAGTTTTTTGCATCGCTGCCGGTAATCGTTTCCTCCATTTTTTCCGCCTCCGCCTCTATGTGGGAAAGATATAAAACGTCCTCCTCGATCATTCGTTCCATCAGCTGCAAAAGAAGCTGGGACGGACTGCACAGCTCCTGAATGGTATGGAGCTGTTTTTCCGCCCATAGGTTTAAATCGCCCGTATCTTCGACCAATAAGAGCATCTGCTCCGTCAGATAAAAGCCGAAAGACAGTTTTGGAAAACGCTGCTCGTTTTTCTGGGGCAGACGTAAAGTGCCTATGATGCAGTTTCGGAATACCTCAGCTTTGCAGTAGCGGATGGAACCGAGACAATGAAGCAGTTCCCTGTGATAAGGGAGCTGTTCTTTATATTCACGAAATTCCGCTGCGCCGATAACCGCAAAAAACGGTTTCTGTGCTTCGGATGTCTTGGCGGACTGCAGAAGGTGGTCTTCGTTTAGAAAAAATTGCATGATAATCTCTCCTTTTTTGTAAATGCCTATTGTCATATCTGGGAACCTGTCTATTTATTATATCACAGATACCGAATTATAGCAGCGTCAGGATAAAAATTCTCAATGACGGGAATATCCGGAGCGGAGGTTGACATCGGAAAAATACAATGCTAGTATGTTTCTGAATCATTTTGGATTTCTAAAACCGCCCAAAGAGCGGATGGAAAAGGCGATCGATTATGAAGAAAAATAACAAAAAACAAGATTTGGATTTTGATGAGATCAACGAAGGAGCAGAAAACGTAAAACCCTGGGTACTAGCGCTCATGCTTGCGCTGATCGTGGCAGGGATTTTGATTATCTGTCTGCTGCTGTGGGGACTGCTTCATGGAAAGCAGCCAAAACCCCTTGAGGTGTCCGAGCGCGGCTCCTATGCGGAGGAAGAAAAAGAAACGCAAAACGAACCAATAGCTTCCGAAGAACAGCCGCCGGTTGAACAGCCGCCCGAAAAACAGCCGGAGCAGGATCAGGAGCCGGTCAGTGATACAACGCCGGAAACAGATGCGCAGTCTCCTACGGACGGAGATAAAACCATGCGCTTTGATTCCGTTCAGGAATCGGTTACCCCGAAGGATATCGTCAATCTGCGTTCGGTGCCAAGCACATCGGACGAGAATACCATTTCGGTGCAGATTTCCAACGGAACGGTTCTTTCGCGCACAGGGATCAATTCGGCAACCGGATGGTCGCGGATCGACTATAACGGGCAGACGCTGTATGCCGTAACGCAGTATCTTACGACGGATCTGAATTATCGGCCGCCGGTTCCGGTTTCCGATCCGAATCGTGTTACGACGATGAGCGGCAGAGTGATCATTTTTGAAAATTGCGACGATTATTATACCCCGAAGGAGTATGTCAATCTAAGAACGGAGCCAAGCACCTCGGAAGGAGATGCTACGGTGCGCGTTCAGGTACAAAACGGCGAGACGCTGCACCGCACCGGTTACAGCGCCGATTACGGATGGTCGAGAGTAGAGTATAACGGCGAATCGCTTTATGTGGTTACCAGTCTGCTTCAGGCATCCTAGAGGATGGAAACAGTATGTGGGGAATGATTTTAGGAGCCCTTTTCTTGGGCGGGATTTTGAGCGTCGCGTACCTGTCAGGCAGATTTGCAAAGTTTTCCCTGATACGGCGCGCGGCAAAAGAGAAAAAAGGCGTCTGCCGCGCCGTCGGTTTTGGTATAGTGGTGCTGCTTTTGGCTGGACTCTGCGCTTTTCTTGGTACGATAAGCGGAATGATCGCGGTTATTCATCTGGTGGCGATCTGGCTGCTGTGCAGCGGAATCGGGCGGCTGGTCAAAAGAAAACGGGAATGGAAAAAAGCGGACGACGTCATAGGAATCTGCGCGCTGGCAATTACAGCGATTTATCTGACCTGCGGCTGGTTTCTGGCGCATCATGTCTGGCGTACGGAATATGTGATCGATACCGAAAAGCAGGTCGAACCGTTCCGTATCGTTATGTTTGCGGATTCCCATATAGGTACGACCTTTCATAAGGAGGGGTTTGCAAAACAGGTGGCGGCAATGCAGTCGGAGCATCCGGACGCAGTGGTCATTGTCGGCGATTTTGTGGATGACGACACCTCCAAAGAAGATATGCTGGCGGCTTGCCAAGCGCTGGGAACATTGGAAACCACCTATGGTGTTTACTATGTCTCCGGCAACCATGACAGGGGTTATTACGGGCCGGAATACCGCGGCTACAGCGGAGAAGAGCTGTTTGAGGAATTGGAGAAAAATCACGTTACGGTGCTTCAGGATGAAACCGTTCTGCTGGGCGGCAGCTTTTATCTGATCGGGCGCAGGGATCGTTTTGAGGGACAGCGTGCGACAATGGACGAACTGGTTTCGGAACTGGATCCCCAAAAATTCAGTATTGTGCTGGATCATCAGCCGTACGATTATGACGCGCAGGAAAAAGCGGGCGTCGATCTGGTTTTGTCCGGACATACGCATGGCGGACAGCTATTTCCGTTCCACCGTATGGGGCAGTGGCTCGGCGTGGACGCAAAGAGCTACGGACAGGAGCAAAGGGGAAAAACCAATTTTATCGTAACCTCCGGCATTTCCGACTGGGCGATCCAATTTAAAACCGGATGCAAATCCGAATATGTAGTCATTGACGTAAAATAAGAGGAAGGAGTATAATGCTTAGTTAAGAGCAAATTTTTTCATAAGGGGGAATAACATGTCTAAACAATATGAGGATGGCAGTGAGGATGCCGGATTTATGATGAAGGTCGCCACCTTTATCGTGGATCGGCGCAACCTTTTTTTTCTGCTGTTTGCACTTGCGATCATCTTTTCCATGGTGTCCATGAATTGGACGAAAGTTGAAAACGCCCTGTCGGCGTATCTTCCGAAAACGACGGAAACAAGAAAAGGAATGGATCGGATGGAGGAGCAGTTCGTGACCTACGGCTCGGCGAAGGTCATGATCACGAATATTACCTATCCGGAGGCGGAAGAAGTGGCTGACGAGCTGGAAGCGCTGGATACGGTCATCATGCTTGCTTTTGACGATACCAAAGACCATTATAACAATTTTTCGGCGCTTTACGATGTGACGTTCGCGTATGAGGAGACGGACGACCGCGCATTGGAGGCGCTTGATGAGGTCAAGGAGATGCTTTCCGACTACGATTTGTATGTATCGACCAGTATGGGCGATGCCTCCGCCGAGCAGATCGAGAGCGAAATGCAGGTTATCAGCGTACTGGTTGCGATCGTTGTAGTGACGGTTCTGCTTCTGACCTCGCAGACATGGGCGGAGGTTCCGGTTCTGCTGCTGACGTTTATCGCGGCGGCGCTGATTACCAAAGGAACGAATTACATGATGGGAACGATTTCGTTTGTTTCCAATTCCGTAACCATTGTTCTGCAGCTGGCGCTGTCCATCGACTATGCGATCATTTTCTGCAACCGCTATAAAGAAGAACACCAGACGCTGCCGATACGGGAGGCGGATATTGTTGCATTGAGCAAATCCATACCGGAGATCTTTTCCAGCTCCCTGACGACGGTCGGCGGTCTGATCGCCATGATGTTTATGCAGTTCGGAATCGGAAGCGATATGGCGCTGTGCTTGATACGGGCGATCGCGTTAAGTCTGTTATCCGTATTCGCACTGATGCCGGGCCTGATCATGCTCTTTGGAAAAGCGATGGATAAAACCAAGCACAAAAGCTTTATTCCGAAAATTTCATTTGTCGGGAAATTTGCTTACAAAACCCGCTACATAGTACCGCCGCTGTTTCTGGTGGCGATCATCGGCGCTTATATCATATCTTCCAAATGTCCGTATGTGTACGGCTATACCATGCTGGAAACGCCGGTCAAGAGCGATGCGATGGTCGTGGACGAAATGATCGAAGAAAGCTTCGGCGCAAGCAACATGGTCGCGCTTGTCGTGCCTGCCGGCAATTATGAAAAAGAAAAGAAATTGCTCAAAGAGCTGGAAAGCCATCCGGAGGTAAAATCCACGACAGGACTTGCCAATACGGA
>CANQCX010000077.1 GCA_947591115.1 uncultured Lachnospiraceae bacterium
ATCGAGAAGAAGATCGATCTGCATACGTGAGAATTTAAACTTTGGACGCATCAGAACCTCCCGGTATTCTTCCATGATCCGGTAGTCGTAACAGGGCTGAACTGTTCCGTTGATGACATGGGAAATGAGCAGGGACGCATTGCTGCCTGGTTTCCACAGTGCGGACACCAGAATATTTGTGTCTATGACGGCAATCATATGCGCTGCCTTTCCCGGCGCTCCCTGCGGGCCGCAGAAATCTCCGATTCGATTTCATCATCGCCCATATAGCCGTTTTCAGCGGCAACGGCGCGCATACTGTTGAAAGCAATCATGGCTTTTGCCTGACGGACAGCACGAAGCACAAGTTCGAAGTCGTCCTCGGAAATATTGAGCATCAGGACAGCCGGCTTGCCGTTGTTTGTGATGATGGCTTCCCCGTTGGAGCGGATATTCTCGCAGATGGCCTTTGTGTCAGTCCGCAGGTCGCGGATAGAATAAAAATTCATAAAATCACCTCCGTTAAGAGTATACACGATTGGAGACATATAATCAACGTATTGTACACACAAAATTTCTTTTTTTGTAATGACGCATGATTTAAGGCGCACGACGAAGGAAAGTTGGAAGGGAAACATTATGAGAATCGTATTTGTGAATTGAAAATTCAGGACCGGAAAAGAGATTACGATACCTGCGGGAGGAAAGGGAATGTTTGAAGAATATTCATTTGTTTTTGATATTGACGGTACGATCTGCCCGATCAAGAGGGCGGAAGAGAAATATGAAGACCTCGTGCCGTATGAGAATGTTGTAGATAAGATTCGTTATTACAAGGAAAACGGAGCGAAGATCATCCTGTTTACTTCGCGCAATATGAATTCCTACGGCGGGAATATCGGCGTGATCAACAAAAAGACGGCGCGGGTGCTCCTGGACTGGCTGGACAGGTGGGAAATTCCGTATGATGAGATCATTTACGGGAAGCCGTGGCCGGGGAAGAAAGGATTTTATGTGGATGACCGCACCGTCCGGCCGGATGAATTCTTAAACTGCGGTGTCGAGGAGTTGGACAGGATCTGCGGGGAATCAAGACGATTTTCCAGATAAGGGATGGAGGAAAATATGCATAAAGAGATGACGGTTATCATTACCATGGCGGGACTGGGTAGCCGCTTCCGCAAAGCGGGGTGGAAGTGCCCGAAATATATGATCGAAGCAAAAGGAAAGACGCTGTTTGAATGGTCGATGGACAGCCTGGTCGGATACAATGACCATGCTGCAAAATATATTTTTGTCGTAAGGGAAGAAGACCATGCGGCAGGATTTATCAGGGAAAAATGCGCCGGATATGGAATTTCACAGGTTCATGTGGAGGAGATCGACCATATGACAGACGGACAGGCAACCACATGCATGCTGGCAATGCCGTACTGCAGTCCGGACTCTCCGGTCATGATCTATAACATTGATACTTATGTAGAACCATATGAACTGAAATACGAAGATATTTCAGGAGACGGCTATCTGCCCTGTTTCCATGCAGAGGGCGACCACTGGAGCTTTGTAAGACTGGATGAAGCGGGAAAGGTTGCAGAGGTAAAGGAAAAAGAGCGCATTTCGAACATCTGCACGTTGGGAGCGTATTATTTTTCTTCGGCAGGACTGTATCAGAACCTGTACCATGAATTTTATGGCGGGCAGGAGAAGGATGCGGGAAAAGAGAAATACATCGCGCCGATCTATAACTACATGGTGGAAAAAGGGATGGATGTGAGGATCAGCATGATTGATTTTGAAAAGGTGCATGTGTTGGGAACGCCGGAGGAACTGAAAGAGTTTTTGAAGACGTAGGAAAGGTTTTATTACAGTTTTATGCATCTAAAGCGAAAGCGTATTAATGAGAATTGTAAATAATGGAAAAATTAACCTTGAAAGAAAAGGAACATATGAAACTTAGTATAATAATCCCAGCTTATAATGCATCTGGCACAATAGAACGTTGTTTGAATTCTATAATAAATCAAGATGTAAAAGATATGCAAATTATAATCATTGATGATTATTCAAGTGACAGCACATTTTTATGCTGCGAAAAATTACAAAAAAAATTTTCCTGTATTGAATTGTATCGATCAGATGGAAGAGGGGTATCAGATGCAAGGAATACCGGTTTGAAATATGCAGATGGCGATATAATCGGATTTTGCGATGCGGATGATTATTTTGAAAAAAATGTTTTTTCCATTATCCTTAAAGAGTTTCAAAGCGACGAAGGATTAGGATTATATTGTCTTGGATTTTACATTCGAACATTGGATGGAAAAATCAAGCGTTCTTGCAGAATACCACGGCAATATGTTTCGGCTGAAAAAATGTTTGATAAGTTTTTGTGTGATGATAGGGTAATGGGAAGCGTTTGCAATAAATTTTATCGGGCAGAAATAGCAAAAGGGGTTAGATTTCATAAAGAACTGGACTATTGTGAGGATACTGCTTATAATGCTGAAATTTTACTAAAAAATAAACATCTAAAGTGTTTGATAAATAGCGAGTGTGTGTATAACTATGTTCAAAATCCTGATAGCGCGACAAATGATATATCGATGATTTTTGATGATGATAACGTGCTGAAATATAATAAAAGCATGTACTATATAAGAAAAAAGACAAGAACGGAATTTGAGAAAAGATGCGTTGATAGGGCAATATACAGACTTTCCGTAGGTGCCTATTTTTTTTGTGAGCCCAATAGAGAACAAAAACATATACTGCTACAGGAAGTACGAAGATTGTTTTGTTTGAATTTATTATATTGTTGGAAAGACAATGTTATCAGAAATGTTAAATTCATAATTAAAGGTATAATAATTATTATAGATAACGGAACAGATAGAATATTAGGAATGGTAAAGGGAACCTTTTGTAATTAGGAGAATTAGAAAATAATTAAAAGGTATGTCTTTCTAAGTGGAACAATATTTATGAAGATAGGAATAATTACTTTTCAAAGAACAGAAAATTACGGAGCAGCATTGCAGTGCAGGGCGTTATATACTTATCTTTCCGAACTCGGCAATGAAGTCGAAATTGTTGACTATAGAAATGAAGCCATTGAGAACGCTTACAGGATTTTTCCAAAATTTAGAAAGAATCTATTGCTGCTCGGGTTGCAGTTTATCAATTCTATGGTACATTATAAGGAATTATTAGGGAAAAGGAATAAATTTCTGGCTTTTTTTAATGATTTGAAAAGAACGATTCCTATGTCAGATCGTGATATCTGTGAAACATCATTTGACTATGACATTGTTATTGTTGGAAGTGATCAGGTATGGAATCCGGTTATTACAAAAGGGTTAGATACGGTATATTTTTTGAATTTTGAAGGGAATTTTCGTCGTGCCGGATATGCAATTAGTTTGGGGGATATCAATTATCCGCAGTTTTCCGACCATCGATTTTATAAGTATGCAAACAGATTTGATTTTTTATCATTTAGAGAACCGGATGCGGCAAAATTTGTAGGTGGAAAATTAAATCATGAATTTCCACAGACAGTTGACCCAACGCTGCTTCTGACTAGGGAGCAATGGGAACATATAATTTCGGATATTGTTTTTCCGGTTCCGCAGAAATATATCTTTGTCTATTATGTGGTTGAAGGGCAGTCCTCAGAAGAAATAATACGGATATCGGATTATCTTTCAATGCAGCATAATATGCAGATTTTATACCTGAAAATGAATCGGAATCTTTCTGTTAAGTTTAAAAGAAAAGTTACAACGTTGATCGATGTCGGACCTCGTGAATTTGTGTATCTGATAAAAAATGCTTCTTTTGTTGTAACATCATCCTTCCATGGAACGGCATTGTCCTGCATATATCAAAAGGATTTAAGTGTAGTTGTTCCGGATGAAAGAGGTTCGCGGGTTCAAGCGGTTGTTGATATGCTGCATCTTCAGGACAGGGTATATAGTTCTCTGGAAGATTTCTGCTGTCGTAGCGGCAGGGAGAAAAAAGGGATTGATTTCAACACAAAAGAATATCAGTCCATTTTAGGGAGATCTATAAAATATTTACAGGATATAACCAATAGCACCATGCTAAACGGAGGTAGAACTAAATGAAAACACTTTATACGTCAGAACAAAACGCTTTAGCACTTATCGCTTTGATGAAATCACACAATATCCGTAAAGTTATAGCGAGTCCGGGTGCAACAAACGCAAGTTTTGTTGCAAGTATTCAGCATGATTCGTTTTTTGAATTATATTCGGCAGTGGATGAGCGTTCAGCATCTTACATTGCTTGCGGACTTTCCGAAGAAAGCGGGGAGCCTGTAGCGTTAAGTTGTACGGGTGCGACTGCTTCGAGAAATTATATTCCCGGACTAACTGAGGCTTTTTATAGAAAACTTCCTGTTCTTGCCATTACATCTGCATTACATGAGGGAAGAATCGGGCAAAATATACCGCAGGTTGTTGATCGACGTGCGCCGCTGAATGATATTGTTAAACTTAGCGTCGGTATTCCGACATTCCATACGGAAGAAGATAAATTGCGCTATTCAGTTCAAATCAATCGTGCCCTTTTAGAATTGCGGCGGAATGGTGGGGGACCTGTGCATATCAATCTAACCACGACATACAGTGGAGATTTCAGCACAAAATCTCTCCCAGAGGTCAAAACGATCCGTAGGTATACGCTTAGCGATGCTTTCCCAGAAATTCCGTGTGGGAAAATTGCGGTATTTGTAGGAGAACACCAAAAGTGGAGTGATGAGCTCACGCACGTTGTAGATGGCTTCTGTGAAAAGTATGACGCGGTGGTATTATGCGACCAGACAAGTAATTATAGAGGTAAATATCGCGTTCTTGCCAATCTGATTGCAACGCAAACACAGTATGACGCGCCTCTCCTTCATACAGAATTGATGATCGATTTGGGCAACATATCCGGCGCATATGTGCCTTGCCGTGCCAATCAGGTGTGGCGTGTGAATCCCGACGGAGAGGTGCGCGATACCTACAATAAGCTGAGATGTGTTTTCCAGATGCGGGAGGAAGAGTTTTTCAGCTATTATGCATCAAAGAAATCCGACAAATCCGAGGTCGGGTTTTATGCACAGCTTATTGAGGAACGGGAGGGGATAGCGCAGAAAATACCGGAACTGCCGTTTTCAAATATTTGGGTTGCACAGCAAACGGCAGGCAAATTGCCGGAACACTCGATTTTGTATCTTGGTATTCTCAACACGCTGCGCTCGTGGAATTTCTTTGAAACGCCGTCTACTGTGACTTGCTACTCCAATACCGGCGGCTTCGGGATTGACGGCGGAGTTTCAACATTACTCGGAATGTCGTTGGCGGATCGGCAAAGATTGTGCTTCGGCGTAGTCGGCGACCTTGGCTTTTTCTACGATATGAACGCCCTTGGGAATCGTCATGTTGGCAATAACTTACGTCTTATGCTCATCAACAACGGACGGGGGACGGAATTCCGTAATTACAGTCATGTCGCTGCGCGTTTTGGCGAAGATGCCGATCCTTTCATAGCGGCAGCCGGGCACTATGGAAATCAGTCTTCTGTTTTAGTTAAGCATTATGCGGAGGATTTGGACTGTGAGTACATGAGTGCGTCGAACAAAGAGGAGTATTTTACCTGTGTGGAACGGTTCCTCATGCCGGAGCTGGCGGAACGCCCGATGGTGTTCGAGGTATTCACTGATAGTCAATGTGAGAGCGATGCACTTCGGATAATGAATAATCTAGAGGTATCTGCTGTTGGCTCTGCCAAGCAGCTTGCAAAAAGTTTTCTTGGCGAAAAAGGCGTACAGGCGGTAAAGAAAATCTGGAGTAAGTGATTGAACAATGTTGATAAAGAACAAGTATAATACGATTCCCATTCAGGTAAAAGCATCTTTCTGGTTTCTGGTATGTGCCTTTATGCAGCGTGGAATTTCATTCATAACGACTCCTGTTTTTACGCGCCTGCTTAACACAACCGAGTACGGTCAGTTTAATATCTTCAACTCGTGGCTCGGCATTTTAACCGTTATTGTATCACTTAATTTGAATGCCGGAGTGTATTCAAGAGGCGTAGTCAAATTTAGCGGCGACCGAAAGGCTTTCACTTCCTCGATGCAGGGATTGTCTCTGACATTAACGCTTGTTTGGACAGTAATATATTTTGCGGCTCACACCTTTTGGAACAACGTTTTTTCGCTGACAACCTTCCAAATGATCTGTATGTTTGTAATGATTTTAAGTTCAAACATATTCGGCTTCTGGTCAATGAGCCAAAGGGTGGATTTCAAATACTGCGGTTTGGTTATTGTAACACTGGCTATATCATTAATAAAGCCTGTTTTGGGAATTATCTTAGTAAAATCTGCAACAGACAAAGTAACAGCGAGAATATTCGGGCTTGCAGTAATTGAAGCTCTTGTGTGTATCGTTCTATTTACATTGCAGGCTGTACGCGGAAGAAAATTTTTCTCGGCATTTTATTGGAAACACGCCTTGAGATTTAATATTCCGCTTGTGCCGCATTATCTTTCTACAACTGTTTTAAACAGTGCAGACAGAATAATGATCGGTAAGATGGTAAACGAATCATCAGCGGGAATATACGGCCTTGCGTATTCTATATCGCAAATCATGACACTGTTTAATTCGGCGCTGCTGCAAACAATAGAACCGTGGCTTTATAAGAGAATAAACGACAAGAAAATCAAGGATATATCAAAAGTGGCATATCCGGCGTTTATCGGCATTGCTGCTGTTAATCTGCTGCTTATTGCGCTTGCGCCTGAAGCGGTAAAGATTTTTGCTCCGACCGAATATTACGACGCCATCTGGGTGATACCGCCTGTCGCAATGAGTGTTTATTTTATGTTTTCGTATACGTTTTTCGCGGTTTTTGAATTTTACTATGAAAAAACGAAACTCATAGCAGCAGCTACAAGTGCCGGAGCAGTTTTGAACATTATTCTGAACTACATTTTTATAAATATATTCGGCTACTATGCAGCTGGTTATACAACGCTCGTCTGCTATATGATATATGCAGCATTTCATATGTACTTCATGCGTAAAATCTGCTGCGAGCAGTTAAACAACGAGCAACCATATAGCCTGAGAATATACGGCGGAATTACAGCAGCGTTTCTTCTGCTTGGGTTTATTCTAATGGCAAGCTACAATTATGTTGTAGTAAGATACTCCATGCTTGGAATTATGCTCATAGTAATGGCTGTATTTCATAAGAAGATTATAAGCGTGATTAGGAAGCTTTTGAATCTCAAAAAGAACTGATGAAAGGATATGTTATGTTTAAGACAGCAAAAAAAATTATAAGAAATATGATAATGATTTTTAAGGAAGAAAAGAAAATTCCCATACCTAGTCCTATCAATGCTCCAGAACTTTTAAAGGGAAAAGTTGCCCTCATTACCGGCGGCAGCGGCGGGATAGGCCTTTCTATGGCGGAAAGCTTTTTGAAAAGCGGCGCCAAGGTAATTATAGCGGGAACAAATGAGGAAAAACTCCGCGTATGCTGTGAAAAAAATGGTTCGGGGGGGTAAACCTTTCATACATAGTCATTGACGTTAAAGACGTACAATCTATGCCTGAGAAACTCAAAACCGCCGCCGCGATGTTCCCGGAAAACAGGATTGATATTCTTGTAAATTCTGCGGGAGTTGTCAGCCACTCGGACTTTTTGGATATGTCCGAGCAGGAGTACGACAGCATCATGGACATCAACGCAAAAGGCACGTTTTTCATGTCTCAGGCAGCAGCGAAATATATGATTGAAAACCGGATCAAAGGTCATATTCTGAACGTGACTTCTTCTTCAGCGCTTCGTCCGGCATGGACGCCTTACCAGATGTCCAAGTGGGCGGTACGGGGATTTACACTTGGTGCAGCGGACAAGCTTCTGCCTTACGGGATTGTTGTTAATGCGATAGCGCCCGGCCCGACAGCCACGCCTATGCTCGGTAAGAATGAGGGAGACAGTATTTATAATGCAGTTTGTCCTGCCAGACGTTTTGCTATGCCATCGGAAATTGCCGCACTGGCAACTTTTATGGTCAGCGACATGGGCAATATGATTGTTGGCGACACGTTCTATATGACCGGAGGAAGTGGGACAGTTACGCTTCACAGATAAACGCATTCGGTTTTCTTTCATGAAAGAGAAAGGAAACCGACATGAAAATACTTGTTTTAGGCGGAACAGGCGCCATGGGAGTCGATTTGGTAAAAATTCTTGCAGAACGTGGGGAAGACGTGACTGTTACCAGCCGTACCGAAAGAAACTCGGAATTTCATAATGTGAAGTATGCTCAAGGCAATGCCCATGACATGATGTTTCTACAAATACTTTTGAAAGAACATTATGATGCAATTGTGGACTTCATGTCTTATGATACTGCAGAATTTGAAGCAAGACGCGATCTGCTGCTTGATGCAGCGGATCAGTATGTTTTTTTAAGTTCCAGTCGTGTGTATGCAGATGCAGATGGACTGATAACGGAAGATTCGCCACGTCTTTTGGATGCATCAGCAGATAATGAGTATTTAAGAACGGATGAGTATGCGCTTGCGAAAGCAAGGGAGGAAAATCTGCTCCATGAGTCCGGAAGAAAAAACTGGACAATCATACGGCCGTATATAACTTACAGCAGCCAGCGGCTGCAGCTTGGCGTGTATGAAAAAGAGCTTTGGCTGTACAGGGTGCTGCATGAGAAAACAAT